>JBDTOB010000421.1:0-3387 GCA_039933435.1 Acidobacteriota bacterium
TTCGGATCGTAGGCATGGCGGCCGATCGGGTTGGCGGCGAAGAGGCCGTAGCCGCGGGCGTGCCAGTAGGTCGGATAGTTGGTGCTGGATGGATGATTGAGGATGGCGATGGTCACCGGCTTGCCATCGACATCCCCCGTCAGCCCCATCCACGGCCCCGTCGTCCCCCACACGTCGTCGCCGCTCGCGCCAGTGCTGGCGAGATACTTGCCCGTGACGCCGGCGTTGTCGTCTGGCTTCGGCGCGCCGCGCGTGCCGTCGGCGCCGACGAAGGCGTCGCGCTGCCTGGTCGGGCTGTCGAGGGAGCGGGCGACGCGGATGGCGAACGCCCCTTCCTTGGTGTCGGCGAAGGTCACCGCTTTGTCCGCCGCCGTCCAGGTCGTGGTGCGGTCGATCGTTCGCGTCCCTGGGGCGCCGGCAAAGACGAAACGCGTCTGCTCGTGGAGCAGCACGGAGCCATCGGGAATGACCCAGTCGGCGGTGACCCCAAGCTCTCCCTGCTTCGCGCCGCCGGCCGCGCGGGTGATCGCTTTCTGGACGATCACGCCGGTCTTCGCCTTGAGGTTGGCAGGCGTCTCTGAGGAGTTGCCCCAGAAGTCGTAGCCATTGACGTCGCCGTAGTTGAACCAGTGGCCGACGTGATGGGGATGGTCGGCGCGCTCGCCGGGCCGCGGCTCGAGCGGATAGCCGCGCGTCACGATCAGGCCCGACGCGCTGCGGATCGGGTAGAGCACCGGCTTCTCGAGCGACTGCGGGTAGATGTAGGACGTGAACGGCTGGCCGTCGATGGCGATATCAACACGGTGGTCGGCCGGCCTGCTCACGACCGTGACGCCGGCGGGAGACTGGGCGCCAGTTGTCGAGACAGCCGCGGCCGCTGCCGCGATCAGAAAGAGGGGAGCGAGAAGATGTTTGCGCATGTCCGTATATTGGCACGGCTCCCGGAGTTCGGGTGAAGAGCCGTGGCGGGCGCCTCAGCCGGCCCTGAGCGCCACCATCGGATCGACGCGGGACGCACGACGCGCCGGCAGATAGGCCGCGGCCAGCGCCACCAGCAGGAGGACGACGGCCATGCCGAGGAAAGTGGCGGGATCGCCGGGCGCGACGTCGAAGAGCAATCCGCCGATGCCGCGCGCCAGCAGCCACGACGCCGCGGCGCCGAGCGCGACGCCGACGGCCGCCAGCCGCAGGGTCTGGAGAATGATGCGCCCCTGGACGTCGCGCGACGAGGCGCCAAGCGCCATGCGGATGCCAATCTCCTGGGTCCGCTGCTGGACCGAGTAGGAGATCAGGCCGTAGATGCCAAGTGAAGCGAGGACGAGCGCGAACAGCGCGAAGCCGCCCAGCAACATCACCAGGAAGCGGCGGGGAGACACGGACTTCTCGACAATCTGCTCGAGGGTGCGGAAATCGTTGCCCGGCAGGTTGGCGGCAACCGGCCGCAACGCCTCACGCAGCGCGCTCGCGAGCGGCGCCGACGGCAGCGTCGAGCGGACGACGAGGTCGGCGGAAGGCAGGTCGTCGCACTGGCGCAGCGGCAGATACATCTCGTTGCCGGACGCCTGCTCGAGCGCGAGGTGACGGACGTCGCCGACGACCCCCACCACCCGGCGCTCCGTGGCGCAGCCGCCGAGTACGTAGCGGCCGATCGGATCCTGGCCCGGCCACAGCGTTCGCGCCATGGTCTCGTTGACGAGGATGACGGGCTCGCTGGTGGAGGTGTCCGCCGGCGCGATGTCGCGCCCGGCGCGCAGCGGAATGCCCATCGCCCCGAGATAGCCGTCGCTCACCATCCGCACGAACGCCGTCGGCCCGCGCCCCCGCTCGTAGGTGACGCCCTTGGCCCGCGCGCCCCACGTGCGGTTGCGTCCGAGCGGCAGCGCGTCGGTGATCCCCGCACTGGTGACGCCCGGAATCTCCCTGGCGCGGCGCAGGACCTCGTTCAGATAGGCGACGCGCTGGTCGAGTGAAACGTCGCGCCGCTCGGGATCGACGCGAATCGTGACCGCCCGCTCCGCGAGGAAACCCATGTCGATCTCGAGCACCCGCACCAGGCTGCGCACCAGAAGACCGGCGCCGACCAGCAGCACGCACGCGAATGCGATCTCCGACACCACCAGCGCGCTCCTCACCCAGGCCGGTCGCCGGCCCTCGGTCGATCCCCGGGTGGCATCCTTCAACGCGTCGATCATCTTCGCATCGGTCGCATGCAGCGCCGGCGCCAGCCCGAAGATCACCCCCGCGGCGATCGCCACCACCACCGCGAAGCCGAGCGCGACGGTGTCGATCCTGACGTCGCGGAGCAGTGGCACGCTGATGGCATCGAGCCTCGACAGGGTGCGGGTTCCGGCGACGGCCAGCAGCAGACCGAGCAGGGCACCGCTCCAGGAGATCAGCATCCCCTCGGTCATCGCCTGCGCCAGCAGCCGCCGGCGCCCGGCGCCGAGCGCGGAGCGAATCGCCATTTCCTTCTGCCGCGCCGCGGACCGCGCCAGCAGCAGGTTGGAGAGATTGGCACACACGATCAGCATGACCATGGCGACGGCGCCGGCGAGCACCCACACCGCCTGGCGGATGGATCCGTTGACGTGGGCGGCGAGCGGCGTCACGAAGCCTTCGAAGCTGTTGCGCTCGGGGTGCTCCGCGGTGATGCGGCCCGCCAGCGCCCGGATCTCCGCCCCGGCGGCCTCCACGCCAACCCCCGGCTTCAGGCGGCCAATCATCGCCATGGTGTTACCCCATTGATTGGTCTCCGGGCTGAGGGGGAACGCGAAAAACAGATCGAAATGGCTTCCCGGAGCGAAGACGGTGGCGAAGTCGAACGACGCCGGCAGCACGCCGACGACGGCGTGAGGCGCCCCGTTCAGGGTCAGCGAGGATCCCACGATCGCCGGGTCGGCGGCGAACCTGCGCTCCCAGAGCGCATGACTCAGCACGACCGCCTTGGGCCCGTTCCAGGCGCTTTCCTCCGCACTGAACCCGCGCCCGACTTCCGGCCGCACCCCCAGAACCTCGAAGAAGTTCCCCGACACCGGCACGCCGCTCAGACGCTCGGGCTCGCCCCTGCCGCTCAACAGGTTGTCGCCGACGCCGTAGAACGCAAAGTACCCGGCGATTCCAGACAGCGACTGCGTTCGCTCCCGCAAATCCAGCAGATGCCCCACCTGCGTCGTCTGGCCGGACAGCCCGCTGGTCTGGTGGTTGGCAATCCACACCAGGCGGCCCGGCTCGGCAAATGGAAGCGGCCGCAGGATCAGGGTGTAGACGACACTGAAGACGGTGACGCTGGCGCCGATGCCGAGCGCGGTGATGAGGATCGCGAACACGCCCAGTCCGGCGTCGCGCCGCAGCGACCGGACCGCGTAGCGAACGTCCTGGCGGAAGGCA
>JBDTOB010000422.1:0-3380 GCA_039933435.1 Acidobacteriota bacterium
ATCGCCCTGGTGGCGCTGCTCGACGACCGGCGCGCCTGGTTCAAGTCGGTCGTCGGCCTGACCCTCACCGAAGTCCCCCGCGACCGCTCCTTCTGCGCGACGGCGATCACCCAGGGAGACCTCTTCGTCGTGGCGGACGCGGCGGCGGACCCGCGCTTCAGCGGCCAGGCGCTGGTCACCGGCGAGCCGCGGGTGCGCTTCTACGCCGGCGTGCCGCTGCGCACCCCGGAGGGACAGGCGCTCGGTACTCTGGCGGTACTCGACCGCGTTCCCCGCGATCTGACGCCCGCACAGGCAGACGCACTCCGGGTGCTCGGCCGCCAGGTCATGGCGCAGCTCGAGCTCCGGCGCCAGGCGGTCGAACTCACCCAGAACCAGGCGCGGCTGATCCAGGTCTTCCGCGACTGTCCGGTGCCGCTGGCCATCCATCGCTGGCCGGAGCGGACCTTCGTGGAAGTCAACGCCGCCTTCACCAGCCTGCTCGGATGGACGAGCGACGAACTGCGCGGCCGGACGATGGTCGAGCTGGGCATCCTCGACGCCGAGAAGACCGCGGCGCTCGCCGCCAGCCTGACCGAGCGCCGGGCGCTGCGAGACGTCGAGATCACGGTAACCACGCGGGCCGGTGAGCGGCGTGAGGTGCTCGCCGAGACGGCCCTGGTGGAGGTCGGCGGCGCGCAGCAGGCGATTACCACCCTCGTCGACATCACCGGCCGGCGGCGCACCGAGGATGCACTGCGTGCCAGCCATGAGCAGTCGCAAATCGTCGCCCGCGCCACCAACGACGCGATCTGGGACTGGAATCTCGACACCGACGCGCTCTCCTGGAACGAGAACTACGAGGCGCTGTTCGGCTATCGCCCTGAAGACACCGACCCCAGCCTGCGTTCCTGGTCAGCGTTCCTCCATCCCGACGACGCGGATCGCGTCCTCCGCGGCATCCACGGCGCCATCGACGGCGGCGGCCAGTCCTGGTCCGACGAGTACCGCTTCCGGCGCCGCGACGGATCGTATGCGGCGATCCTCGATCGCGGCTACATCATCCGCGACAGTAGCGGCGCGCCGGCGCGGATGATCGGCGCGATGCAGGACATCAGCGAGCGGACGCGCATCGCCGAGGCCCTGCGCGAGAGCGAGGAGCGCCTGCGGCTGGCGCTCGAGGCGGCGCAGATGGGGACCTTCGACTGGGAGGTGCCTGGCAATCGCATCGCCTGGTCGCGATGGCACGAGCAGCTGTGGGGCTTCGAGACGGGAGAGTTCGACGGCACCTACCAGGCGTTCGCCTCGCGCCTGCATCCGGACGACGCCCAGCCGCTCGACGACGAAGTCGCCCGCTGCATCGCCGCGCGGGAGACATTCCACCGTGAGTTCCGGGTCGTCTGGCCCGGCGGCAGCACCCGCTGGGTCGCGGGGCGGGGAGAGTTCACGTTCGCCGCCGACGGCAGCCCCCTGCGCATGCGCGGCACGGTGATGGACATCAGCGAGCGCCGCAAGGCCGAAGCGCGCATCCGCCACCTCAATCGCGTCTATGCGGTGCTCAGCGAGACCAACGAGACCATCGTCCGCGAACGCGATCCGGCCGCGATGCTTCGCGCCGCCTGCCGGATTGCCGTCGAGCACGGACAATTCTGCATGGCGTGGATCGGCCTGGTGGAGGCCTCCGGGCGCGTCGACATCGCCGCCCATGCCGGCGCCACCGAGGACACGCTGGCGCTGGTGCGGGCCCTCGCCGGGGGAGACGGTCGGAAGAGTGACTGCGCGTTTACCGCGCAGGCCGTCGAAAACGGCGAGCACGGCGTCTGCAACGACATCGGCGGCGATCCCCGGGCCGCCGGCTGGCGCGACGCGGCGCTGCAGCGGGGCTATCGTGCCATGGCGTCGTTCCCGCTGAAGACCGGCGCACGGGTGCGCGGCACCTTCAACCTCTACGCCGGCGAGAGCGGGATCTTCGACGACGAGGAAATCCGGCTGCTCGACGAGCTCGCGACCGACATCTCGTTCGCGCTCGATATCCACGAGCAGGAGGCCGAGCGGCGCCGCGTCGGCGCGGCGCTGCGGGAAAGCGAAGAGCGGTTCCGCCAGCTGGCCGAGAACATCCAGGAAGTGTTCTGGATGACCGAACCGTCGAGCCGCCAGGTTATCTACGTCAGTCCGGCGTTCGAAAAGGTCTGGGGGCGAACCTGCGCCAGCCTCTACGCCTCGAGCGACACCTGGGAGGAGTCGCTGCATCCCGACGATCGGGCCCGCGTGGTGGCGGCCAACCAGGCCGCGCAGCGCAGCGGCCGCTACGACGAGACCTACCGGATCCTCCGGCCCGACGGCAGCGAACGCTGGATTCACGATCGGGCCTTTCCGATTCGCGGCGCCGGGGGGCAGATCGTCCGCACCGTGGGCACCGCCGAAGACATCACCGAGCGGCGCCAGCTGGAACAGCAGCTGCGGCAGTCACAGAAGATGGACGCCATCGGTCAGCTGGCCGGGGGCGTGGCCCACGACTTCAACAACATCCTCGCGGCGATCATGATGCAGGCCGAGCTGGCCGCCTCCGAGGCCAATCCGCCCGAGACACGGGAGCTGCTCGAGGACATCACGGCCAGCGCCGAGCGCGCCGCCAACCTCACCCGGCAGTTGCTGGCCTTCAGCCGCCGGCAGGTCATGCAGTCGCAGTCCCTCGATCTCAACGAGATTGTGATCAGCCTGGCCAAGATGCTGCAGCGGATTCTCGGCGAGGACGTCAGCCTGCAGCTGACGCTGCACCCCCAGCGGCTGGTGGCGTCGGTCGACGCCGGCATGCTCGATCAGGTCCTGCTCAACCTCGTCGTCAATGCCCGGGACGCGATGCCCCACGGCGGCCGGCTGGTGATCGAGACCGGAGACGGGATGCTCTCCGAGGCCGCGGCGGCGCTGATTCCGGACGCCGCTCCGGGGCGGCACCTGCGGCTGCGCGTCACCGACACCGGCAGGGGGATCGACGCCGCGCACCTGCCGCGGATCTTCGAGCCGTTCTTCACGACCAAGGAGCCCGGCAAGGGCACGGGGCTCGGGCTCGCCACCGTGTTCGGCATCATCAAGCAGCACGGCGGCTGGCTGGCCGTCGACAGCCGGCCAGGACACACGACGTTCAATATTTTCCTGCCCGCAGACTCCGGTTCCGGGGGGACCGCCATCGAGACGGTGCCGCTCAGCAGGCTGCGGCGTGGGACCGGGACCATTCTGCTGGTCGAAGACGAGCCGAGCGTCCGGCAGCTGACCTGCATCGTGCTCGAGCGCCAGGGGTACCGGGTGCTCGAGGCCTCGCACGGCGCCGAGGCGCTGCGGATCTGGGACGAGCACCCGGGCGAAGTTCACTTGCTGTTGACCGACATCGTGATGCCGGAAGG
>JBDTOB010000423.1:0-3380 GCA_039933435.1 Acidobacteriota bacterium
AGATTCGGCGGCTGGTCACGGCGGTGTGGTCGGTCCGCGCCGACCGCGGCGCCGAAGAGCGGCTCGGCATGGACCGCGAGACCACGCTGATTCCGGTCCGCAGCCTCAAACGCGACGCCCACCTGGAGATGCACACGAGGGGGGGATGAGGAAGAGGTTCCGGGTTCAGGGTTCCGGGTTCCGGGTTCAGGGTTCCGGGTTCCGGGTTCAGGGTTCAGGGTTCCGGGTTCAGGGTTCAGGGTTCCGGGTTAGGGAGGACTTAGTCGTCGTCGCCGCGGCGCCGGGTGCGGTTGAGGTCGTGCCACTGCTTCGGCGTGGCGCTGGCGGGCAGATCGCCGATGCGGATCGGGAGGACGAAGTCGGCGCCAAGAAGCACGGTTTTCACTCGCGGATCGACGGGACAGACGCGGTCGAGCCATTCGATCCGCAGCAGGATGTCGCCGTCCGGCCGCGATAGCACCAGGCGCTCGTCCTCCTGCCGCACCATGCCGGTCAGCACCGGCCACTCGTCTTCCTCGTCGTCTCCCTCGCCCATGATGAGCAGCGAGAGCTGATAGCCGATGAGTGCCAAAGGGTCCACGGGCATCGGCGTCACGGCTCGAGCCGGAAGGCCAGATACATGAGCGTGCGCTCGCGCGCGATCGACAGCGCGGCGACCGCCCCAGGGAAGGCGACGACGGGCAGCAGGAGCAGGGCGCGGACAACCGTCATACGCCCGGGATCGTAACACGCAGCATTCGCCTGTCGCCCATGCGGGTCAACGACTTAGCCTGACGAGGTTTGTCTGTATTTGTGTTGACAGGGATGAGTGATTGCGGTGCAATCCGCGCCATGCGGACAACAGCGGCGGTGGCGATCGCGGCGGCGCTGGCCTGGGGCGGTGCGCAGGGGACGCGGTCCGGCAGCCCCGAGGAACACCTCCCGAAGAACATCACCCGGCTGTCGCACTTCGGCGAACGGGCCTCGTGGTCCCCCGACGGAACGCGCATCGCCTTCATGGAGAAGAGCTTCGGCGACGCCTATGAGGTCGACGTCAAGACCGGCGTCATCAGGCTGCTCACCCATTACGCACACCCCGGCTTTCTCCGCGTCCAGTTCCTCTCCAACGGGGACTACTTCCTCATCGGCGCGCGGACCTTCACCGACATCGGCGCGACGCGCGCCAGGGACCAGGAGATGTGGATCCTGAAGGCGGACGCGAAGCCCGGGGATCACGCGCTGCCGCTCGATCACCGGATCTCCGAAGGGGTGGCGATCTCGCGCACGTCGATGAAGATTGCCTGGTCGAACACCCGCGGGCAGTTTCCCGACGCCTTCAAGCCCAACGAGTCGGCGATCTACACCGCCGACATCGTCTACGACGGCGGTCAGCCGCGGCTGGCCAACAAGAAGGAAGTGCTGCGGGCGATGGCCCCGGAGTGCACGCTCGAGGCCCAGGACTTCCGCAGGAACGACACCGAGCTGATTTACACCTGTTACCGATCGCCGTACGCCGACGTCCTCGGCGTCGATCTCGCCACCGGCAAGACGACGATCTACCGGAAGGAGGCGGCGGAGTACAACGAAGTCGAGGGCATCTATCCCGACGGCGACTACACCCTGGTCGAGTCGAGCCGGGATCAGCTGGAGCACAACTCGAGCTACATCGACATCTGGAAGCTGAAGCTCGAGCCGAACAGCCGCGACTTCACCCGCGTCACGCACTGGGGGGAGTACCGCGGCTTCAAGGCCTCGAATCCCGTCGTCAGCCCCGACGGCAGGCGGATCGCGTTTCAGTCGGCGCGCAGCAAGGACCCCGCCGGGGTCGGCTACGGCATCTTCGTGCTCGACAGCCAATGAAGGGCAGCCAACAATGACCCTGGATCGACGGGTGTTTCTCGAGCGCGCGGCGCTGGCCGCCGGCGGGCTGCTCGCCAGCCGCGCGGGACTGTCGGCGGCCGGGCTCGCGGACGGACGGTTCCTGTATGTCGCGACGCCCGGGATCCGCAATTACGTCGAATATGGCGGCATCGGCGTGCTCGTCTACGCCATCGACCGGGGCCATGCCCTGGTGCGCCGCTTTCCAACCTTCGATGTGCCCGCGGGAGAGGCGCCCGAAAACGTCAAGGGCATCGCCGCCAGCGCGCGGACCGGCCGGCTCTATGTGACGACGCACAAGCGGCTGGGCGCGTTCGACCTGCTGAGCGATCGCCGCGTCTGGGTGCGGGACTATCCGGGGGGCTGCGATCGCCTGGCGATTGCGCCGGACGGGCGCACGCTCTATGTGCCGTCGTTCGAGGGGCCGCACTGGCATGTGCTCGACGCCGCCAGCGGCGACGTCCTCGACACCATCGTCATCAACTCCGGCGCGCACAATACGGTCTACGGGCGCGACGGCCGGCAGGTGTATCTGGCCGGCCTCAAGTCGCCGAGCCTGACCGTCGCCAACGCCCGGCGCCACACCGTGCAGAAGGCGGTGGGCCCGTTCGGCAACGTCATCCGTCCGTTCACGATCAACGGCGCGCAGACGCGGTGCTTCGTCAACGTCAACGACCTGCTGGGATTCGAGATCGGCGACCTGGCGAGCGGACGGGTGCTGCACCGCGTCGAGGTCACCGGGTACGAGAAAGGGCCGGTCAAGCGCCACGGCTGTCCGAGCCACGGCATCGGCCTGACGCCGGATGAACGGGAGCTGTGGCTCGCGGACGGGCCGAATGCCAGTCTGCACATCTTCGACACGACGGTGATGCCGCCGCGACAGGTGGCCACCCTTGCGCTGCGCGATCAGCCCGGCTGGGTGACCTTCAGCCTCGACGGCGCCTACGCGTATCCCTCAACCGGTGAGGTGATCGATACGGCGACGCGCAAGATCGTGGCGACGCTGTCGGACGAGGAGGGGCGTCCCGTGCAGAGCGAGAAAGTGGTCGAGATCGCCGTGGCCGGCGGCCGCCCGGTGCAGAACGGCGATCAGTTCGGGATCGGCCGTCGTCCGCGCTAAGATCGGCGCGGATTGGCCATGCAGCGCCCAGCCCGGTTGCCGGCGGTTCTCCTCGTGTGCCTGTGGGGCACGCAGGCCGCGTTCGGCGGAGGACAGACCGAGCCCTCCAGCGCCAGGGACGCCTACGCGCGTGCGCTCGAGCTCGAATCGCGCGGCAACCCGTCCGCCGCGCTCGCCCTCTTCTGGTACGCGGCCGGCGTCACACCTCGTGATGCCGACGTCCAGAACCACCTGGGAGAAGCGCTCGAGCGAATCGGAGCGCTCGACGCGGCCATCGACGCGTTCAGGCGCGCGCTAGCCGAGCGCCCTGCCTTCCGCACCGCCGCCAACAATCTGATTCTGACGCTGGTCAAGGCCGGCAAAGGTCCCGAAGCGCTCGAACGCGCCCATGCGCTGGTGGCGG
>JBDTOB010000424.1:0-3377 GCA_039933435.1 Acidobacteriota bacterium
TCCAGAACGACTCGCGCTCCTCGACCAGCTTCTTGTAGAGGTCGTCGGCGACGGTGCGGCGCCGCTCGCGCTTCGGACGCAGGCCAATCGTCTGGTGCGAGCGGACCTCCATCGGCAGCGCTTCCGGCATGATCGACTCGCTGCGGCCGGTGACCACCAGGCGCTCGATGACGTTCTCCAGCTCGCGGACGTTGCCCGGCCAGGCGTAGGCACAGAGCAGCGTGTTGGCCTCCTGCGACATGAACTTCGCGGGATGGCCGTTGTGGCGGGTGAAGCGCTCCATGAAGCAGTCGATCAGCGCCGGGATGTCCTCGCGCCGCTCGCGCAGCGGCGGCACCACGAGATGGATGACGTTGAGGCGATAGAACAGATCCTCGCGGAACGTGCCCTCGGAGATCATGTCGCGGAGGTTGCGGTTGGTGGCGGCGATGACGCGGACGTTGACGCGCCCGGCGGCGCGGTCGGCACCGACCTTCTGCAGTTCGCCGGTCTCCATGAAGCGCAGCAGCAGGCCCTGCATCCGCAGCGTCATCTCGCCGATCTCGTCGAGAAAAATGCTGCCGCGGTCAGCCATTTCGAGCTTGCCCTGCTTGTCGCGATAGGCGCCGGTGAAGCTGCCCTTGACGTGGCCGAAGAGCTCCGACTCGAGCAGCGTTTCAGGCAGGCCGGCGCAGTTGACCGCGACCATCGGACGCTGGGCGCGCGGGCTGCGCTGGTGGATCGCGTGCGCGACCAGCTCCTTGCCGACACCGCTCTCGCCGGTGATCAGGACCTTGGCGTCGGACCTGGCAATACGGTCGATCTCCTGCGACAGCTCCTCGATGACGGCGCTGGTCCCGATCAACTGTTCGTTGCCTTCGTGTCTCATATGCGCTTCCTCACTGGCTCGCCTTCCGCAGAAACGCCACCAGGCTGTTCCGGCTGCGATCGTCCATGGTCACGAACACCGCGCCCAACCCGTTGAGCGGAGCGGCCGCGGGCACCGCCACGCGCCGCCGCACCTGGACGTCGGCCGCAAACGCACCGGGCCCGAGCCCCGAGTGCAGCCGGGCCGTGGCGCCGACCGGGAGCGCGACGTCGGCGCCGAGCAGCGCCCCGCCGACGCTGATGTCGAGCAGCCGCACCCTCGAGCGGAGGTCCAGCCGGCACTCCACTCGCGACGGTGCGACCCGCGGCGCCAGTCGGCGCTCTGCTCCGAATCCTCCACTCATGCGCTCACGCTCCCAGCCGCCTCGCCCTGGCCTTCCGACAGCCACCGCTCGATCAGCTGCAGTAAGGCCGGCTGCACGGACAGAAATTCGACCGCGATCAGATGGGCCCGCTCGCCGTCCGCGGACAATTCGTCCGCGACCCGGGCCACTCGCACCTGCACCGACAGACTCCGCCCCCCCGAATCGAAGGCAACGCGGTGGACCGACTCCAGCGGCAGCGGCACGTGCGAGTGAATCAGCGCGCCGCCGAGACTGACGTTCTTCAGCGGCAACCGCACCACCGTTTCAAGCGTGCCCCAGAGGGCCCCGACGATTTCGAACCGCGGGCCAACGCGCCTGTCCCCGACTTTGCGCCTCACGCTCTCTCCTCCGGCGCCCGCGTGCCCGGCGCCCAATCCGAAGGCTTCACATCGAGACCGGTTGCGCGTTCCTGGCTGCCTGCGACAGCAGCGCCTCGGCGGTCCGGCATTCCTTCGACAACGCGGCGTGCCCAACGGTGAGACCCTCGAGCTTGAAACTACCGGTGGCTTCCCGCAGCCGCGCCCGCAGCCGCCCGACCACATGGTTCGACCCGAGGTGGTCGGTGTGCGTCAGCAGCGCCCCAATCCGATCCCGGCCCATCGTCCCCAGCACGTCGGATCCACGCAGCTCCTGACGGACGGCGTCCTGCACCGCGGAGGTGTCGAGCGGCGCGGCAGCGTCGGGATGCGGGATCTCGATGACCACCAGCGCGAGGCGGAGGTCGAAGCGGTGGGCGCGTTCGAGCTCCTCACGAATCCGTCCGACGAACTCCTCGACGATCGGCGCGGCCGCTTTTGGGCTGGTGACGTCCTGCAGCGCCCGAACGGCACCGGCCAGCCATCCCTGCACCACCCGACTCGCCACCCGGGTGATGCCTTCCGCGTCCGTCGCGAACTGCTCGCCGTCGGCCGGACGCAGATCCAGCGTCGCGAACGTGCCGGGACCGAGCGGCATGGTTCCGGAAAACCGGGTCGCCAGGAACTGCCAGCCGCTGTCGGCCGCCACAGGCGCCGAGGCCACCTGGTCGGACGAGCCGATGCCGACGAGACGCCGCTCCGTCCCCTGGCTGTGGAGGACCAGCGAGGCGTGGCCGGCGCGAATCATGTCCCCCAGCTCGCGCACCAGGCGCACGGCCGTGAGCTCGGGGACCGCGCCACCCTGCTGGACGATGGCTTCGAAGTGCGCGCGCAGGCGATCCCGGCGCTTCGCGCGGATCGTTTCGAGGCAGACCCCGACGGTGCGGCCGAGGACGGTGACGATGGACTCGGCCTCAGCCGGGAAGGCGCCGATCAACACCAGGACCCATTCCGGCTGGCCATCGACCGCGAGCGGCACCAGCACGACGTCGGCGCCGTTGGTGAAGTGTGCCCACTCCGGGATCAACCCGACCCGGACGATGTCGCCGGCGCCGGCCAGGCAGCGGGCGTCCAGCCGCCTGGCGGCCTCGTCCAGACGCGCACCCGGCAGGGCGGTCTGGAGCACGAACTCCCCGGACATGTGGCGCTGAAAAATGCGGGCGTCAACATCGAACCAGACCGCGGCCGCCTGCACGATCGCCTCGGCGAGGTCGGTTTCGGTGTCGGTTTCGACCAGGTGCTGGAGAAAGCGCAGCGTCGCGACCAGACGGCGGGAGTGCTGGCGCTCGTCGGACAACGCATCGGCCGCGGCGAAATCCGCTTCGACCATCGCCCGCGCCAGCTCGGGCCAGGCCTGCTCGTCGCCCGCGGCCTCGGCCTGCCGCTGCATCTTGCGAACGGCCACCAGCGCAAAGGCCTGACTCAGACGGGCGGGCCGGCGCAGCGGGAAGATCTGGTACGCGAGGCCGTTGTCGTCGAGATGCTCGGGATGGCCGTGGGCGAGCGCCGCGAGCAGCGACTGCCGGACCCCCGGAGACTCCTCGATCATCCGCGCCAGCGCGGTGGCCGACTCGGGATAGACGTGCCGGAGAGTCGAGTCGAAGACCTCGACCTCCAGCCCGAATCTGGCCCGGGCCCGCTCGAGCAGGTGCGAAAGCGAGGATGACAGCATCGAGACTTTTCTAACCTTTCGCTTTCGCGAAGACCGGGAACCGCGGAGATAGCCCGAGGAGTGCAAAGCCATCGCCAGTTGACGGAGATTTTTGTCAGCGTCAGAAGGCCTTTATCC
>JBDTOB010000425.1:0-3374 GCA_039933435.1 Acidobacteriota bacterium
TGCGCTCGGATGATTTCCAGAACGGCGTCGTCCAGGCGCTGGTCGCCAGCATCACCCGGTTCCGGGATGCCCGGGCCGGCATGGGCGCGGGAGGGCGCTGATGGCCAGGCGTGCCGCGCTGCTCGCCGTCCTGACGATCGTCGCGCTCGCCGCGGTGTGGGGCGCCTTCCGGGTGCTGCCGCAGTGGCTGCGCGGCGGCGCGGAGACGGCATCGTCTCCCTCCGAGACCGCCGCCACTCCGGCGACGCCGGCGGCCGCCGAACGGAAGATCAAGGCCACCCTCTATTACGTCGCCGAAGACGGACTGTCGATGGCCGCCGCCGAGCGCGAGATTCCCTTCGCCGAGCCGGTCGCCGCCCAGGCCCGCAGCATCATCGAGGCGCAGCTCGCCGAGGCCCCGGCGCCGCTGGGCTCCGCCATTCCCGCGGGGACGACACTGCGATCGGTGTTCGTCACCGAGCGCGGCGATGCCTTCGTCGATCTCAGCGCCGATGTCACCGCCAAGCATCCCGGCGGGGTGCTGGAAGAACTCTTCACCGTCTACGCGGTCGTCAACGCGCTGACCGTCAACCTGCCGGCGATCGTCCGCGTGCAGATCCTGGTGAATGGCCGCGAGGCCGACACCCTGGCGGGACATCTGGACCTGCGGCGGCCGCTCCAGAAGAACCTGAGCTGGCTTGCCGTTCCGGCGGGCGCTCGGCCGGACGCCCCCTGACCGGGCCCGGCGGAATGGACACCAGTAGAACTCCCATGATTACCACCCGTTCGGACGGTCGCACGCCCCTGCAGCTGCGCCCCACGGCCATGACCGCGGCCTTCACCATGCACGCCGAAGGCTCGATCCTGATCGAGTCGGGCAAGACGCGCGTCATCTGCACCGCCAGCGTCGAGGACCGGGTGCCGCCGTTCCTGCGCAACAGTGGCAAGGGCTGGGTGACGGCGGAGTACGGCATGCTGCCGCGCGCCACCAGCACGCGCACCCAGCGCGAGGCGACCTCGGGCAAGGTCGGCGGTCGCACCCAGGAGATCCAGCGGCTGATCGGCCGTTCGCTGCGCTCGGTGATGAAGCTCAACGAGCTCGGCGAGCGCACGGTGTGGATCGACTGCGACGTCATCCAGGCCGACGGCGGCACCCGCACCGCCTCGATCACCGGCGGCTTCGTGGCGCTGGTCCTGGCGCTGCAGCGGATGCGCGCCGCCGGACAGATCAAGACGATGCCGGTGCTCGACTACGTCGCCGCGACCAGTGTCGGGATCGTCAACGGCACGCCGCTGCTGGACCTGGCCTACGACGAAGACTCCAAAGCGGATGTCGACATGAACGTGGTGAAGACCGGCGACGGACGGTTCATCGAGGTCCAGGGGACCGCTGAAGGCCCGCCGTTCGAACGCCAGGCGCTCGACGACCTGATTGCCCTCGCCGACGCCGGCATCAGCGAGCTGGTGGCGCTGCAGCGCACCATCGTCGGCGATCTCCGCGGGTGAGCGCGGTGCCGCCGACGCTGCTCATCGCCACCACCAACCAGGGCAAGCTGCGGGAGATCGCCGCCATCCTCGCCGGCGCGCCGATCGAGATGGTCACCCTTCGCGATCTGCCGCCGGTGCCAGAGCCGGACGAGACCGGCGCGACGTTCGCCGACAACGCCCGTCTCAAGGCGCGCTATTACTCGGAGGCGACCGGGCTGGTCGCGGCCGCAGACGACTCCGGGCTCGAGATAGACGCGCTCGACAAGGCGCCCGGCGTGCACTCCGCGCGGTGGTACGGATCGGATTACGCGGTGAAGTTCAGGAAGATTCACGCGCTGCTGCGGGCGCGGGGGGGCGAGGGCAGCACCGCGCGGTTCGTCTGCCAGGTGGCGGTGGCCCAGGGCGACGAAATCCTGTTCGAGTCGACCGGCATGGTGGAAGGCACGATTGCCAGCGCTCCCAGGGGCAGCAACGGCTTCGGCTACGACCCGATTTTCTTCTATCCGCCGCTCGGACGCACCCTCGCCGAGCTGGCGTCCCCGGAGAAATCAGAGGTCAGCCACCGCGGCCAGGCGTTCATGGCGCTTCGTCGTCATCTGATAACTCATCCCACAGCGATCGGGTAGCCGGCGGCGACGCGCGCGGCCGGCGCTCGGGAGCCGACCCGAAGAGAAATTCGAGGGCCGCAGGCAGCCGGCCGGCCCACGCATCCTCCGAATGCGTGGCGCCGGGTTCGACGCTGGTGAGGAGGCGGCGGGGACCGAGCCCGCGCCGCCGCAGCAGCGCCTCCAGCTTGCGGACGTTGGCCACGGTCTCGTCGTTGATCCCGGCGTCCGCGGTTTCCTCCGTGCCGACCCCCAGATAGACGCGCGACGGCCACCGCCCCGCCGCCGCGGCGCGGCGCAGCAGGTAGCCCCGGCCGACGTAGAGCGACGGGCTCTCGAGCAGCAGCCTGCCGAACACACCCGGACGCAGCAGCGCCGTATAGAGCGCGGCGACCGCCCCGTAGGACGAGCCGCCCAAACCGGTGTGGGTCGCGCCGCGGGCGGGGGCATAGCGCCGCTCGATGAACGGCATCACCTCGCGCGTCACGAAGTCGGCATACCGGCGGCCGAGGGGTGGACCGGCGTCCGGGTTCCTCGCGTCCTCGACGGGGAGGTATTCGCTCGACCGGCGGGCCTCGCCGTGGTCGATGCCGACGATCATCAGCGGCGCCATCCGGCGGGATCGGATCAGTTCGCTGGCGGTGTCGGCGACGCCCCAGGTCCGGCCAGCAAAGGCGCGCGCGGGATCGAAGAGGTTCTGGCCGTCGTTCAGATAGAGCACGGGCAGCGACCGCGCCCGCGGGCGCCGCGGACGCGGCGGCAGCCAGACGGTCAGCCGCCGGCGGACGCCGAGGTAGTAGCTGTCGAGGTCGTGGGTCTGCAGCATGGAAACGTGCGATTATCGCTGTCCATGGCCACAACACCCAACCCTTATGCGAACGCGCTGGCGGACCGCGACCCGCTGGAGGCGCTGAGCGAGACGCCCGGGCGCCTCCGGGACCTGGTCGCCACGTGGACGGATGCGCAGTTCGCGCGTCCGTATGCGCCGGGCAAGTGGACGGTCCGGCAGATCATTGTCCACCTCGCCCAGACCGAGCTGGCGCTCGGGACGCGCATCCGCTTCGCGCTGGCGGAGCCGTCCTACGTCGCCCAGCCCTTCTCGCAGGACGCCTGGCTCCCGCTTGACGAGAGCCTCGACGCGACCACCGCGCTCGACGCCTACACGATGCTGCGGCGGATGAACGTCGCGATGCTGCGGGCGCTGCCGCCGGGACGGCTCGATCACGAGTTCTCGCATCCCGAGTACGGCCGGCTCACCATCCGCTGGGTGGCGAGCCAGATGGCGGGACACGACATCCATCA
>JBDTOB010000426.1:0-3374 GCA_039933435.1 Acidobacteriota bacterium
TCATCGCCTACGCGATCGAGCCGAAGAGCCGCGGCGACGAGGAGAAGATCAGCACCGCGCTGCACCGGCTGCAGGAGGAGGACCCCACCGTCACCTATACCCGCGACCTCCAGACCAAGGAGCTGCTGATTGCCGGGCAGGGGCAGTCGCACATCGAGGTCACGGTCGCCAAGCTGAAGCGGCGGTTCGGCGTCGAGGTCAATCTCAAGCTGCCGCGGATCCCGTACCGGGAAACGATCACCGCCTCGACCGAAGCCCACGGCCGCCACAAGAAGCAGACCGGCGGCCACGGCCAGTTCGGCGACTGCAAGGTCCGCTTCGATCCGCTGCCGCGCGGCGCCGACTTCGAGTTCGTGGACGACATCTTCGGCGGCTCGATTCCTCGGCAGTACATCCCGGCGGTCGAGAAAGGCATCCAGGACGCGCGGCTGCGCGGCTTCCTCGCCGGGTATCCGATGGTCGATTTCCGCGCCACCGTTTTCGACGGCTCGTTCCACGCCGTCGACTCGAACGAGCTGTCGTTCAAGATGGCCGGCTCAATCGCCTTCAAGGACGGCATGTCGCGGGCGCGGCCGACGCTGCTCGAGCCGGTGATGGACGTCGAGGTCCAGGCGCCGAGCGACTACGCCGGCGACCTGATGGGGGATCTGAACAGCCGGCGGGGCCGGATCGGGGGAATGGATACGAGGGGGGCGGCGACGGTGATTCGCGCCAAGGTGCCGATGGCCGAGATGCTGACCTACGAGCAGCACCTGACGTCGGCGACCGGGGCGCGGGGCTCCTACCGGATGGAGCTGTCCCACTACGAAGAGGTGCCGGCCCACCTGCACGGGAAGATCATTTCGGCGGCCAGGGCCGAGCGCGGCCACGAGACGCCCGCGGAAGACTGAGACCGGCGGCCGCGCCGGCCTCGATCTTCCGCGTCCTTGCTCTGCGAGGCGGCGGTGTTACGCGCCGCCGGACTTGCGCGGCGCCCGCGGCGCCGAGGCCTTGCCCTTGGTGGTGGCGCGGCCGCCCTTGTCGCTCTTCAGACGGCGGGCGGGCTTGGCCTTGTTCTCGGCCCCTTCCTCCGCCGGTTCCTCTCCCTCGGCCTTGCCGCGCAGCCGCTGCGCCGCGGCGCGGAGCCGTCCGCCGACCCCCTTGGGCTTGGCCTTCGCCGTCGTCGCGGCCTTCTCCGCCTCGGCGTTGGGATTGAACTCGCTGCCGACCAGCTCGATCTGCGCGATCTCGGCGCTGTCTCCGCGACGGAAGCCGATGCGGAGGATGCGCGTGTAGCCCCCCGGCCGCCCTTCGAAGCGCGGCGCGATGGTGTCGAACAGCTTGCCGACGACGTCGCGGTCCTGGATGTCGCGCAGCACCAGGCGCCGCGCGTGCAGCGACCGGCCGTTGGCCTCTCCCGCGGCGAGGCCGCGCTTGGCGAGGGTGATGATGCGCTCGACGAACGGGCGCAGCTCCTTCGCCTTCGGCACCGTCGTCTCGATCCGCTCGTGGAGGATGAGCGCGGCGGCCTGGTTGCGCAGCATCGCGATGCGGTGCTCGGTGACGCGGCCGAGCTTCCGGTGACTCACTCTATGACGCATGATGTTCTAATCCTTGCCCTTCGCGACCGGCCGTGTGCCGCCTACTCCTGTGACTGGGCGGCGGCCGGCTGGTCGAGCCGCATGCCCAGGCTCAGCCCCATGCCGGAGAGGATTTCCTTGATCTCGTTGAGGGACTTGCGGCCGAAGTTCTTGGTCTTCAGCATCTCCCCTTCGGTCTTCTGCACGAGCTCGCGGATGGTCCGGATGTTGGCGTTCTTGAGGCAGTTGTAGGAGCGCACCGAAAGCTCGAGCTCCTCGACGCTCTTGTCGAGGTTCTCGTTGAGCGCCGCGCGCGGCGTGTCGGCGAGCGCGTCGGACTGCAGATCGCCGACTTCTTCGAGGTTGATGAAGATGTTGAGATGGTCGCGGATCAGCTTCGCCGACAGCGAGACGGCGTCGCGCGGGGTCACCGAGCCGTTGGTCCAGACATCGACCGTGAGCTTGTCGTAGTCGGTGGTCTGGCCGAGGCGGGCGGCCTCGACGAGGTAGTTGACCTTCTTGACCGGCGAGTGCACGGAGTCGATCGGGATCCAGCCGATGCCGAGATCTTCGTCGAAGTTCTTGTCCGCCGAGACGTAGCCGCGGCCGCGCTTGACGCGCATTTCCATGTGCAGCTTGCCGCCCTCGGAGACGGTGGCGATGTGGGCGTCGGGTTCGAGAATCTCGACGTCGCCGTCGGTCTCGATGTCGCCGGCCTTGACCACGCCCGCCTTGGCGATCCGCAGGTAGAGCGTCTTGGTGGCGTCGACGTGCATCTTCAGCGGCACCTGCTTGAGGTTGAGGATGATGTCGGTGGCATCCTCGGTCACGCCCGGGATCGGCGAGAACTCGTGGAGCACGCCGTCAATCTTCACCGCGGTGACCGCCGCTCCCTCGATCGAGGAGAGCAGGACGCGCCGCAGGGCATTGCCGACGGTGGTGCCGAAGCCGCGCTCGAACGGCTGCGCGTAGAAGCGCCCGAACCGGTCGGTGAGGGTCTCGCGCTCGAACTCCAGCCGCTTGGGCCGCTGAAAACCTTTCCAGAGCATGGTGCTATCTGTCCTTTCAATCGCGCCCCCGGACTCCGGGGACCGCCAGACCTGCCGTTACGCCCCCCGCCTCCCACCGCAGGTCTGGAAAGGCTGCGGGCGGGGGGACCGAACCAGCTGACAGCTGATAGCTGATAGCTGATAGCTATTTACTGTAGAGCTCGACGATGAGCTGTTCCTGTACCGGCAGGTTGATCTGCTCGCGCGTCGGCAGCGAGGAGACGCGGCCGCTCAGCTGGCCGGCGTCGAACACCAGCCACTCGGGAATGCCGCGGCCCTTGACCTCTTCCATCGCGTGCACGATCGCGGCGGTCTGGGCGCTGGTGCCGCGCACCGTCACCACGTCGCCCGCCTTGAGCGAGTAGGAGGGGACGTCGACCTTGCGGCCGTTGACCAGGAAGTGGCCGTGGCGCACCAGCTGGCGCGCCTGCGCCCGCGACGTCGCCAGGCCGAGCCGGTAGATGACGTTGTCGAAGCGCCGTTCGAGCAGCTGCAACAGCGTCTCGCCGGTGATCCCGCGGGTGCGGTCGGCCATCTCGAAGTAGCGGCGGAACTGGTTCTCCAGCACGCCGTAGATGCGCTTGACCTTCTGCTTCTCGCGCAGCTGCAGGCCGTAGCCCACCAGCTTCGCCTTGCGCAGCTTGCCGTGCTGTCCGGGCGGAAGGTTGCGCTTCTCAATCGCGCACTTCTCCGTGTAGCAGCGCTCCCCCTTGAGAAAGAGCTTCATGCCTTCGCGCCGGCACAGCCGGCAGACGGGACCGATATA
>JBDTOB010000427.1:0-3372 GCA_039933435.1 Acidobacteriota bacterium
TCACCTTCGGTGCTGTTCGACGCGGTGGCGCTGGTGCTCTCGGAGGAGGCGGGCAGGATGCTCGCCGGCGAGGCCGCGGCGGTGCAGTTCGTGATGGACGCCTTCGGACATCTCAAGGCGATCGGTCACACCCCGGGCGCCAAAGCCCTCCTCGACAGGGCCGGGGTCCTCGCCGACGCTGGCGTCGTCGCTGCAGACGCCAAGGGGTTCGTGAAGGCGGCGGCGCGGCGATTCTTCGACCGCGAGCCGCAGGTGCGATCCGCTCCCTAAGCGCGGCCCGACATCATGGCTGGCCGGTCACACCGCGCGCGCCTGCACGAAGCAGGTGGCCGGGGTGTTGGCGGTCCCAGACGGCGGCACCGGATACGGCCAGCGACCGTACGTTGCCTCTGGTGCCCCGAGGGTCACCGCCCTGGCCAGCCATCCGTGCGAGGCCAGCCAGGTTTCGGGATCCTCGACGGCAAACTTCCACGGGCAGCCGGCGTCCGCAAGTCTCTTCTTGTAGGGCGCCAGGAACGAGGCCTCGAGCAGCGCCTGATTGGCGAGATCCAGTCCCAGCCAGCTGTCCGTGCAGGCGATGCCGCGCATTGACGAGAGCAGCGATGTCACCTCCAAGGCTTCCAGGTAGATGACGAGCCCTTCGGCCAGGATCGCCGAGGGGCGGGCTGGATCGAACCCGGCCGCCAGCAGCGGCGCGGTCCACTGGTGCGTCAGGTCCGCCCGGACGACCCGCCGATCGCAGCGGGGACGCTGTCCGGTGCGGCCGAGAAGCGGCTCCTTGTAGTCGAAGACGTCGTCCCGATCAACCTCGAAGAGGACCAGATCCTCGGGCCATTCGAGCCGGAAGGCACGAGTGTCCATTCCGGACGCCAGGATCACCACCTGGCGGACCGATTCGTCCCGGACCGCCTCGCGCAGGGCATCGTCGAAATACCGGGTGCGGATGGTCAGGTACGGGTCTGCCGCGCTGCTCATCGGCAGGCCGATGGCCGCCCGCATGGCGCCCAGCATGGCAAAGCCGGCCTCGCCGGCGAGCGCGCGCGCGAACGGGTCGCGATAGAGCGGCTCGGGGCTTTCCGTCTCGAGCGCCCGGTTGGCCGCGACCCATTGCGCGGTGGAGCCCACGGGCGTAAGGGTCGAGCGCGCCGCCAGCCCGGGCTCAGCTACGGAAGCACTGCCCGCTTCGAAAAAGATCAACCGGTTGCCGAACGGGTCGGTGAGGCACATCTCCCGGGTCTGCCAGGGCGTGGACTCGATGCCGGGCCGGGCAAATTTGTAGCGCTTCTGCGACAGCTCGCGATGCAGGCCGGCGACGTCCCCGGTCTCGATCCTGATCGCGCCCCCGGAATTGCAGTCGCCGTAGTGCTCGGACAGGTGGATGACGCAGCCGTCCCGCGACACCTGCAGGTACAACGGCAGGTCGGCGGCGAAGCGGTGCTCCCAGTCGATCGCGAAGCCGAGGAACTCGACGTAGAACTCCCGGGCTTTGGCTTCGTCGAGGATCCTCAAGATCGGCACGGGCTGGGATAGTTTCATGATCGAGAGGCACCTTAACGCCCACCGGCGGTCCGGATCAAGCGAGCGCCGGAGGGCGGCCAACCTGACCCTGCGGCCTGAGCGGCGTCAGCGCGCCCATGGGCGTGGGACGAGCGCCGGAATTCGAGCCGCATAGACGTCGTAGGCCTCGTGCAGTCGACCCCGGAGCAGGGCTTCTTCGCTGCGGATGCGCAGCAAGGTGCCGGCGCCATAGAGGGCAGCGCCGGCAGCGAGCGCGGGCCAGCGGCTCAGCGCCAGCCCGGTGGCCAGCAGCAGCGCCCAGACAGCGGCGTAGATTGGATGTCGCACGTACTTGTAGGGCCCAATGGTTACGAGCTGGTGGTCCGACAACACCCGCGCCTCGAGGCTCCACTGGGCGCCAAGCGCACGGAACGCGCCCCAGGAGAGCCAGACCGCGGCGACGACCAGCGCTGCCGCCAGCAGCGGAACCACTACTTCGAACGGGCTGCCGGGGTCGCCGACCAGAGGCGTCGCGGGACCGCGCCGAACGCTCCATACCAGCGTGGCGCCGGCCATCTGCACGGCAAGTCCCGCCAGGCTCCGGCCGTCGCGTCCGGCTTTACCGCGGACGCCGCCCCTGGAGCCGCGCACGAAAGCCACCCCGAGCGCCGCCCAGCCGATGAGCGCCGACGCCAGCGCGACTCCGTTGGCGAGCGAGAAGCTGGACGACATCCCGCGACTCTACCCGTAAACTCGATCGCCGCGAGGCCGGAAATCCCGCGCGGGTTACACTCGCAGGGACCGCGCGGAGGCAGGATGGACGAGCACAGGATCGGCAGGCATGCGGACGTATCACTGGGCAATGAGGCCGGGCAGGCGCTGGCGGTACTGCGGCTGACGCTCGGCGCGCTGTTCGTGTGGGTGTTCTTCGAAAACCTGCACAAGGGCCTCTACACGCCCGAGGGGTACGCGCAGCTGATTAACGTCTACCTGACGAAGGGGTCGGCCCCCGGAGCCTGGAAGCAGGTGATGCGGCTTGCCGCGGAGCACGCCGCCGTGGCGGCGCCGCTGCAGGAAATCACGGAGCTCTCCTTTGGCGTGCTGCTGACACTCGGCCTGTTCACACGCCTCGTCGCTGTGGCGGCGGGCCTGTTCCTCGCTTCATTGTGGATCTCGGAGTGGGGGACGGCATGGATCTGGGAACTGCTGGTGCCGATCGTCGTGGCGTTCGCGCTCGCTTACGGGCGCGCCGGCCGCGTCTGGGGTCTCGACGGACCGCTCGCACGCCGCCTGCCGCGGCTGCCACTGTAAGCGGCTGAATGCGCGTCGCCGTCATCATTCCCACCTTCAACGAGGCGGCCGCCATCGGGCGGGTGCTCGCCGATCTGCCGCACGATCACGACGCCGACGTCATCGTGGTCGACGGCGGATCCACGGATGGCACCCCGGATCTCGCGGCCGCCCTGGGGGCCCGGGTCCTCTCGCAGCCGAAGCGTGGCTACGGACGGGCGTGCCTCACCGGCCTGGCCGCGGTCCACGCGCCCGACGTGGTGGTCTTTCTCGATGGCGACTACAGCGACCGGCCGGCCGAGCTGCCGCGGCTGCTGCAGCCGATCGCGGACGACGTCGCCGACATGGTGATTGGTTCCCGCCTCTCGGGCGCCCAGGTGGCCGGCGCCCTGCCCTGGCACTCGAAGCTGGGCAACCGTCTGGCCTCGACACTGATCAACGCCGCCTGTGGCGTGCACCTCGACGATCTCGGCCCTTTCAGGGCGGTGCGTTATTCCACGATCGTCTCCCTCGGTCTCGAGGAGCAGACTTACGGCTGGCCGGTGGAGATGATCGTCAAGGCCAGCGCGCGCGGCTACCGCGTGA
>JBDTOB010000428.1:0-3371 GCA_039933435.1 Acidobacteriota bacterium
CGTCGTTGTCGATGTCCGCGACCGCCGATCCCCGCGAGCTCCGCGGCGTCGTCAGACCAGCGCCGGCGGCGGCGCCGACGTCTTCGAAGCGCTGTCCCGACAGATTGCGGAACAGCAGCGCCCGCTGCGCGTAGGACGTGTTCCAATCCATGCGATCGGCCGCCGGGTAGACATGGCCGTTCACCGTCAGCAGGTCGAGCCAGCCGTCGTTGTCGTAGTCGAGGAAATGGGTGCCCCAGCCGAGAAACGGCACCGACGGCTGCCCGATGCCCGCCTTGAAGCTGACGTCCGAGAACATCGCCCCATCCTGGTTGTGGTAGAGCACGTTGAAGTCGTCGGCGAAATTGGTGATGTGGATATCGTCGCGGCCGTCGTTGTCGTAGTCGCCGATGGCGACGCCCATGTGCGCCTGCTCGCGGCCGTTGGTGTCGAGCGCGGCGCCCGAAGCGTAGCTGATGTCCTCGAAGCGCCCCTGGCCGAGGTTGCGGTAGACGAAGTTCGCGCCGGAGTCGTTGGCGACCAGCAGATCGAGCCGGCCGTCGTCGTCCATGTCGAACCAGGCGACGCCGAACCCGTAGCGGCCCTTGCTGTCGGCGACGCCGGCTTCGCGGGTGACGTCGGTGAAGCGCCCCTGACCGCTGTTGTGGAAGAGATGATCGGCGGCGCCGGGAAGGCCGCGCGGGCCGCACATGACGCGTTCGCCGCGATACGTGCAGACGCCCGAGCCGGCCGCATAGGCGGCGCCCATGCCCACTTGCGGGGCGCTGGCAGCGGAGCCGGCGGCTTCGGCGGCAGGCTGGCCCGGCGACGGCGGCAGCTTGTGCACGTCCAGGCTGACGTAGCCGGCGACGTAGAGGTCGAGCAGGCCGTCGCCGTCGAAGTCGCCGAAGGCGCAGCCCGTGGACCAGCTGTCCACCGCGACACCGGCGGACTCCGCGATGTCGGTGAACTTGCCGCCGTCGTTGCGGTAGAGACGGTTGACGCCGAAGTTGGTGACGTAGATGTCCTCGTCGCCGTCGTTGTCGATGTCGCCGACGCAGACCCCCTGGCCCCAGCGCTCGTTAGCCAGACCGGCTTCAGCGGTGACGTCGCGGAAGACGCCGCCGCCGATGTTGCGGTAGAACGCCGCGCGCGGCGCCGGACGGCCGCTGCGGATGAGGTCCAGCGTCGAGCCGTTCAGCAGGTAGATGTCGGCCAGGCCGTCGTCGTCGTAGTCGAAGGTGGCGACGCCGGAGCCGGTGACTTCGACGACGTAGTTCTTTGCCGGATCGCCGGACACGTTGCGGAATCCGGACAGGCCGGCGGTGGCGGTGATGTCGGCATAGCTGACGCCGGGAGCCGCGTGCGGAGAAGCTGGCGGGATCTGTCGGGTGGGCGGCAGCGCCTGCCCGGCGGCAACCGCGGCCGCAGAGAGAAGAAGGACCGCCGGAAAACCGCGAACCCTCACGGGCGATCCTTGCCGGTGAGCTCTTCGGCCTTTCGAAACGCCGCCGCGGCCTTGACCTTGTCGGTGCCCGCCTGATACGCCATCCCCAGCGCGTAGTAGGCCTCGCCCATGGCGGGCTCGAGCGCGATGGCCCGCTGCAGCGAGACGACGGCGTCGGCGGGACGATGGAGGCGGGTCAGCGAGGTACCGAGTCCGACCCAGGCCACCGCCGACCGCGGGTCGCGGACGGTGGCCCGCTCGAACCAGGCGAGCGCCTTGTCGTTGTCCTGACGGGTGCTTTCGCAGACGCCGAGGCCGTAGGCGCTGTCGAACGTCGGCCGCAGCGCTTCCGCTTTCTCGTACAGCGGGAGGGCGTCGTCGCACGCCAGGCGGATGCGCCGCAATTTCGCCAGGCCGAGCAGCGCTTCGAGCAAGTCGGGCCGCGCCGCGAGCGCCGCCTGATACTCCGTTTCGGCCGCCTGCCGCCGGTCCTGCGCCTCGAGCGACTCGGCCAGCAGCTGGTGCAGCCGCGGCGAGTCAGGGGCGATGATTTCCAGGCGG
The DNA here is from genome assembly GCA_039933435.1 of Acidobacteriota bacterium. Lineage (GTDB taxonomy): Bacteria > Acidobacteriota > Vicinamibacteria > Vicinamibacterales > 2-12-FULL-66-21 > JALZOC01. The sequence continues at coordinate 1,988 of JBDTOB010000428.1, forward strand.
TGGAACTGCTCCTGCGCGAGCTGCGCGGCGATCAGCGCCTGATAGTAGAGGGCATCGACGTCGCGGGGCGCCGCCGCCAGAGCGCGCCGAATCTCGAGGTAGGCGGCGTCGAAGCGGCTGGCGTCGATGTGAAGGCGCGCCGCCAGCACCCGGCCGCGCGGGTCGCCGGGGTGCTGTTTGAGGTACGCTGTGCTCAACTGAAGCGCGCGGTCGCGATCGCCTGCGGACAGGGCGCGCGTGGCTTCGGCGAGGCGGCGATCCGCCGCCGCCGGTTGCGGCTGGGCCTGTGCGAGGGCAGCGCCGGCCGCGAGCAGTCCTGCGACGACGCCGGCGCGGACGATCATGCCGGGAAGGAACAACTCTCGCATGGGGCAGCTTGGAGCGAGGCTACCAACAGCGCGCCGGCAGTGTCAACGCGCCGCGCCGCGGCGCCTGGCGCCGCCGGCATGGCTGCTGGTCTGTGCGGCACTCGCGTGCGGGGCGGCGGCGCTGCCGGGGCGCGAAGGGCCGCGCATCGCGTTCGCCGATGCGGCGGCGGCGCGGCATCTCGGGTTTACTCACCAGGGATCCCCTACCGCCGAGAAGTATCTGCTGGAAACCATGGGGTCAGGCGTTGCCGTGTTCGACGCCGACAACGATGGCCGCCTCGACGTCTTCTTCACCAACGGCGCCGCGCTGTCGGCGCAGATGCCGAAAGGGGCCCAACCCGCCAAGGACGAGGCGCGCTTTTCCAATCGCCTGTTTCATCAGACCGCGGACGGCCGCTTCGAGGACGTCACCGATCGCGCCGGCCTCGCCGGCGAAGGCTACGGGATGGGCGTGGCGGTCGGCGACTACGACAACGACGGCAACGAGGACCTCTACGTCACCGCGTATGGCGGCAACCGGCTCTACCGCAACCGCGGCGATGGCACGTTCGCGGACGTGACCGCCGCCGCGGGAGTGGCGGGCGGCGGCTGGTCGACCAGCGCGGCGTTCGTCGATGTGGACGAGGATGGCCGTCTCGACCTGTTCGTCGCGCGCTACCTCGACTGGTCGTTCGCGACCAACGGCTACTGCGGCCAGCCGCCGCCGGGCCTGCGCGCCTACTGCCATCCGGATCGCTATCCCGGCGCATCCAGCCTGCTGTTTCACAACGACGGCAACGGCCGCTTCACCGAGATGGGCGATCGCGCGGGCATTGCCAACGCCGGCGGCAAATCGCTGGGCGTCGCCATCGCCGACTTCGACAGGGACGGCCGCGTCGACATCTTCGTGGCCAACGACTCCGTCCGCGAGTTCCTGTTCCGCAACAAGGGGGACGGGACCTTCGCGGACGTCGCGCTGGCGAGCGGCGCGGCGTTCGACCAGGACGGCCGGCCCTTCGCCGGCATGGGGGTCGCCT
>JBDTOB010000429.1:0-3367 GCA_039933435.1 Acidobacteriota bacterium
CGAGCGCCATGATCCGCGCGGCGATGAAGGCGCTGTAATAGCGATAGGCGATGGCGAGGATGCAGAGAATCGGCAGCAGCAGGTAGAGCGCCCGCATGGCGAGCGGAGTGTAGCAGAATCCATGAGCTTGGGTGACGGGCGGCACATCGGTTGCACAGTTTCGAGAGGTTGAGGCGTCGTCTGGCGAACAAGGCCAGGCTTCCGACGAGGCAAACCTGATGCGCTGTCTGATTGCTCGAGCGTTCCTGGCGGCCTGTTGTGCCTCCGTGCTTCCCGGCGCGGCGTTCGCGCAGGGGGGTTATTTCGGCCAGAACAAGGTCCAGTACCACGATTTCAAATTCCAGGTGCTCGAGACCGAGCACTTCGACGTCTACTTCTACCCGGAGGAAGCGGATGCGGCGAAGCTGGCCAGCCGGATGGCAGAACGGTGGTACGGGCGGTTGTCGAAGCTGCTGGATCACGAGCTACGCGGGCGGCAGCCGCTGATCCTGTATGCGAGCGGCCCGCACTTCCGACAGACCAACGCCATCGAGGGGACGCTCGGGGAGGGGACAGGCGGCGTCACGGAAGCGGCCAAGCGCCGGATCGTGCTGCCATTTGCCGGGCCGCTGGCCGCCACCGACCACGTCATCGGGCACGAGCTGGTGCATGCGTTCCAGTACGACATCACCAACACCAACGCCAACTCCGTCACCAACAGCGCGCTGTCGCTGCCGCTGTGGTTCATCGAGGGGATGGCGGAGTATCTGTCGCTCGGCCCGGTAGACGCCCACACCGCGATGTGGATGCGCGCTGCCGCCGAGCGCGACAAGCTGCCGGACGTGCGCGACCTGGACAATCCGCGCTACTTCCCGTATCGCTACGGCCAGGCGTTGTGGGCCTTCATCGGCGGAACATACGGCGACCGCGCCATCGGCACGCTGCTGCGCGCCGGGATCGGCCGGGGCGGCGTCGACGCCGCGTTCAAGGGGGTCCTGGGGGTGGATGCCAAGGCGCTCTCGGCCGAGTGGCACGCCGCCGAGATGGCCGCCTACCGTCCGATTGCAGAGGCGACGAGGATGCCGGCGTCGTTCGCGCGGCCGCTGATTACCAAGGCGAACAGCGGCGGCGGCATGAACGTCAGCCCCGAGCTCAGCCCCGATGGGTCGCCGATCATGTTCTTCTCCGAGCGGGATCTGTTCTCCATCGACCTCTATCTGGCCGACGCCCGCACCGGCAAGGTCATCCGTAAGGTGACCGACACCGCCACCAATGCGCATTTCGAGAGTCTGCAGTTCCTGACTTCGGCAGGCGCGTGGGACAGCGCCGGCAAGCGGTTCGTCTTCCCCGGGATCAGCGGCGGCGAGCCCATCCTGACGATTGTCGATGCCGAAAGCGGCGGTCATGAAAAGGAAATCCGGCTCGGGGATCTCGACGAAGTCCTCAATCCCTCGTGGTCGCCGGATGGCGCGCGAATCGTCTTTTCCGGACTGGTGGGGGGGCTGAACGACCTGTTTCTGTACGACCTTGGTCGCGGCAGCCTACGGCGTCTGACTACCGACGCCTATGCCGAGCTCGACCCGGCGTGGTCGCCGGACGGGCGGTCGATTGCTTTCAGTACTGATCGGTTCTCGACCAATCTGCAGACCCTGAGCACGGGTGACCTGCGGCTGGCGGTGATGGACGTTGAGTCCGGAGCGGTGCGGGAGGTCGGCGGCTTCGGCGACTCGAAGAACATCGGCCCGCAGTGGTCGGCCGACGGGCGCTCGCTGTATTTCCTGTCCGACCGTCAGGGGATCACCAACATCTATCGCCTTCCCGCCGAAGGCGGCACCCCGGTCCAGCTGACCCGCATCCTCACCGGTGTCAGCGGCGTGACGACGTTGAGCCCGGCGCTGTCGGTGGCGGGCGACCGGATCGTCTTCAGCGCGTATGAAGACGACGGCTACAACATCTATGCGCTCGATCAGGCGGGCGGGCGCGCCGGCGGTGCGGTTCAAGAACTGCCGGTGAATGCCGCCGTGCTACCACCCCGTCGGGTCGGGGACGGGCCGGTATTCGCGGCGCTTCACAATGACACCATTGGCCTGCCCCCCGTCCGGGCGACCGCCTCGGTGCGTCCCTACAAGACGAGCCTGGGGCTCGACTATGCCGGTCAGCCGACCATCGGCGTCGGCACCGATCCGTTCGGGACCTACGCGGCAGGCGGCGTCTCGTTCCTGTTCAGCGATCTGCTCGGCAATCACGTGGTCGCCACCAGCGCGCAGGTGACCAGCCGCTTCGACGAATTCGGAGGCAGCGCGTTCTATCTCAATCGCAAGCACCGCTGGAACTGGGGGGTGGGGCTCGATCAGACGCCGTATGTGTCGCGCGGCTTCGAGACCGGCATCGATGCCTCCGGCGGCCAGACGGTCTACGTCGAGAACGAGTACCGCATTCTCCAGGTCGACCGCGGCGCCACCGGGCTGCTCGCCTACCCGTTCAGCCGGGCGCAGCGGGTCGAGGTCTCGGCGGGCCTGCGACAGATCGGGCTGAAGCAGGATGTGACGTCGCGGACGTTCACGCTCGACGGGCAGCAGCTGACCCAGGACAAGACGAGTCTGGGGTCGTTTCCGACGCTGAACCTGGCCCAGACGTCGGCGGCGCTGGTCTTCGACACCTCGATCTCCGGGTTGACGAGTCCGATCCGCGGCTCGCGCTACCGGCTCGAGTTCTCCCAGAACGCCGGCTCGCTGACGTACTCCGGGACGCTCGCCGACGTCCGGGCCTACGTGATGCCGTTCCGGCCCTACACGCTGGCGCTGCGCGGCCTCTACTACGGCCGCTTCGGCGCCGACGCGGAGGACCCGCGGCTGCCGGCGCTGTATCTCGGCTACCCGGGTCTGGTGCGCGGCTACGGCGCGAGCTCGTTCCAGGCGGGGGAGTGCGGCACCGCGGCGAACGGCGCCTGCCCCGTCTTCGATCGCCTGGTGGGCAGCCGGGTGGCGGTGGGCAACGTCGAGCTCAGGTTCCCGCTCTGGGGGGCGCTCGGCGGCAGCAACTTCTACGGGCCGATTCCGCTCGAGCTCGGCGTCTTCGCCGACGCCGGGGTCGCCTGGGGCGGGCGGTCGTCGGGGAACTTCACCCGCGGCGATTCTCAGCCCGTCACCAGCGTCGGCGCCACGGCGCGGATCAACCTGCTCGGCTTTGCCGTCGCCGAAATCGACTACGTCCGTCCGCTCGATCGCCCGGGCCGCGGCTGGGTCTGGCAGTTCAACCTGCAGCCGGGCTTCTGATGCGACGGGGCGGCACCGCGGCCTGGCTCCGGATCAGAGCGCGGCGAGCTGGCGGAAATGATGGATGTCGTGTCCCGCCATCTGGCTCGCCACCCAGCGGATGGTGAGCCGGC
>JBDTOB010000430.1:0-3349 GCA_039933435.1 Acidobacteriota bacterium
AGGCGAGGACCGGCACGTCGGCGGCCATCGCCTCGACCAGCGGCACGCAGAAGCCCTCGTGCTCGCTCAGCGAGACGTAGAGATCGGCCCAGCGGTAGAACGCCGCCAGGTCCGCGTCCGGAACCGGGCCGGTGAACCAGAACCGATCCGGGAGCATCCGGAACTCGGCGAGCATGGCGCGGATGCGCGCGTAATACCGCGGCACGCCATCGTAGCGCCCCACGAAGATGAAGCGGTAGTAGCTGTCGACGTAGCGCTTGTACATCTCGGCGAGCAGGATATGGTCCTCGATCCGCTTGTTGGGCACGATCCGCCCGACGAAGAGGATGTTGATGAGGCCGTCGCCGAGGATCTTCTCGAGCGCCGGGCGCCGCGGCGCTGCCGTGATCCGCGCCGTGTCGACGGCAATCGGCATCACCCCGGTGCGGGCGAAGCCGAGCGCCTCGAGCTCGGCGCGGTTGAACTCCGAGTCGCCGAGCGCCAGCTCGACCTGTCCGACCAGCGTCGCCAGCTCGCGCCGGCCGAGGGCGGCGAGGCGGAACAGCCCGGCGTCGTAGGGGGCGAAGAAGGCGGCGGGGGTGATGTTGTGGTACTGGAGCACCCGCGCCCCCTGCAGGCCGGCGAACGCCGCGGTCATCGGCGAGGGCAGCGCGTAGTGGAAGATGGTGACGTCGCCGCCGCGCGCCGCGGGGTCGGCGAAGCCGCGCACTTCCCCGCGCAGGTCGTCGTCGATGGTCAGCGCGAAGATCTCGGATTCGTGCCCGGCCTCGCGCAGCATCTCGCGGACGCGGCGGGCGCTGTCGCCGATGGCGTCGCCGCGATGGGCGGCGGGCACCCACTGGTTGACGATCATCGGTCGGGCCCGCCGGCGTCGGCCGGAAGCGGCGCCAGGGCGCGGTAGAGCGCCGGCCGGAACTGGCGCAGCTCCTCGAAGCGCTCGAACTGATCGAACTGCGGCCAGAAGTCCCAGGCGACGTCCGGCGCCGGGCGCGGCGGCAGCGCCAGCACCTCGGCGACGTAGCGCCGCAGCATCGCGCCGAAGTCGCGGCCGAGCAGCCGCTCGAGCGCCGCATCCTGCGATTCGATGACGGCGTCCTCGATGCGGGGATCGCCGAGCACGGCATCGATCAGCGCGGCGACCTCGAGCGGGTCGCGCGACTCGTGCAGGACGCCGCCGCCGTCCATGGTCGCGGGGATCGCGGTCGAGGCAAAGGCGATGACCGGCACGCGGGTGTGGAACGCCTCGATGATCGGGACGCAGAAGCCCTCGTGCTCGCTGGCGCAGAGGAAGAGGTCGGCGACGCCGTAGAGCGCCGCCAGCTCCTCGTTCGAGACGTGTCCGAGGAAGTGCACGTCGGGGGTGCCGAGCCGCGCCACCAGCGACTGCAGCATCGCCAGGTAGCGCTCGAAGCCGCTGTAGGAGCCGACCAGCAGCAGCCGCGCCCGCGGATTGTGGCGGGTGCGGTAGGCGTGGAAGGCGCGAATCACGTTCTCGAACTTCTTGTTGGGAATGACCCGGCCGACGAACATCACGTTGGTCCAGCCGTCGTCGAACTCCGAGGCCAGCGAACGGTCCGGGATCCCTTCGAGATGCGAGAAGCCGGGGACGACCGGGAGCACGCCGGTGGCGCGGAAGCCGAGCGCCTCGAGCTCCTGGCGGTTGTACTCGGAGTCGCCAAGCGCCAGGGCGCTGCGCTCGATGTAAGCGGTCAGCTCGCGGCGGCCGCGGAAGCAGAGGGTGACCAGGTCCTTGTGGACGCCGATGAAGTACTCGGGCGGCGTGATGTTGTGGTAGACGAGCACCATCCGCCCGGGCAGCGCGTAGGCGGTGCGCGACGCCCGGGAGCCGATCGAGAAGTGGTGGATGAGGACGTCCGCCGGCGTCACCGCGCCGACCAGGTCGCGGTAGTCGAGGGTTTCGTCCTCGAGCCGCGGATCGGCCGTCTCGACGTAGATGTTCGACTCGTAGCCGGCCTCGCGCAGCACCTGCCGGATGCCGAGCGCCTCGTGGCCGATGGCGTCGCCGTACCCGAGCGTGGCCAGCACCTGGTGAACGCGCGGCGGGCGTGCGGGATCGGGCGTCATGCGGAGCGCGACAGATCCTGAAGGCCGCGGCCGGAGGCGGCGGCGCCGGAGGGAATGCCGGCGAGGATGGCGGCGGCGGCGCCGACGGTGCGGCGTCGGCGCGCCAGCCAGCCGGGGAGCGGCTCGATGCGCCGCGGTGCGGCCGGCGGCGCTTCACCGCGCAGCCGGTCGAACATGTCGAGATACTTGCGCTCGATCACCGGCCAGGTGTAGTGGCGCTCGAAGTAGTCGCGGCCGTTCTGCCCCAGCCGGCGGTGGAGCGGTCCGTTGGACTCGAGCGCGAACAACGTTTCGGCGAACTCCTCGTAGCGCTCGTAGTAGAGCCCGGCGCCGCTGCGGATGCACTGGCCCTTGAGCACGTCGCAGCGGCCGTTGGCGAGCACCGGACGCCCGAGGGCCCAGGCCTCGAGCGCCACCATCGACAGGCTTTCGAAGTAGGACGGCATGATCAGCACGTCGGAGGCGGCGATGGCGTCGAACTTGTCTTCGTCGCTGAGGAAGCCGAGATGGTGGATCCGGGGATGCGGCGGCACCGGGATGATGGCGCTGCCGACCAGGACCAGATCGAGGCCGCGGGGAAAGGTGGCGGCGTAGCGCTGGAAGAAGGCGAACAGCTCGCCGCAGCCCTTGTTCTCGTCGATCCGCCCCACGTAGATCGCGAACGGGCGATCGAGCTTGAACTTGCGGCGGAAGCGATCGGGGGCGGTCGCCGACGGCACGTCCGAGCCGACCCCCACCACCACTCCCGGCACCTCCTGGTTGCCGGTGGCGGCGTGGATCATCGCCCGTTCCTCGTGGGAGTTGTACATCACCGCGCGGACGCCGCGGAACGTCGGCCCGAAGATCGACAGCGCAATCGCCGGGTCCCGCTCGGCGGTGGGCACGAGCACGGCCTTGCCGGGCAGCCGCCGGGCGCCGTGCCAGGCGTGGTAGTAGCGATAGCTGAAGAGCAGCGCGAAATCGAGGGAGCCCGCGGTCGCGGCGAGGTGGTCGATGAGCGCCGGGCTCTCGGGCCCCTCGCTGGCCAGCCACGCCAGTTCATCGGCCACCGAATGAGCGTGCTCGAAGACGTGGTGCGACAGCCGTCCGAAGCGCAGCGGCTGGCGCTCGCGCCGCACCGGGAAGCGGCGCACCGGCACGCCGTTGATCTCCTCAACCCCCGCCGGCCACTCGTTCCGCCAGGTCACGTAATCTTTGGCGCAGGTGGTGAGGACCTCGACCTCGGCATGGCGCGAGAGCCGCTCCGCGACGTAGCGTGCGTGCA
>JBDTOB010000431.1:0-3345 GCA_039933435.1 Acidobacteriota bacterium
GAACTGGACCAGGATGCGGGTCGTGATCAGCGCGTCGATGACCAGGCCAAGAGAGAAGAACGTGCAGACGATCGACACCAGCCCGACGACCAGCAGCGAGATGTAGGGGAAGGCGCCTTTCGGATGCAGGCGGCCGAACGCCTTGAAGAACAGCCCGTCGTTGGCCGCCGCGTAGGGAATCCGCGAGTAGCCGAGCAGCAGCGCGAACACCGAGCCGAACGCGGTCCACAGGATCGCCGCGGTGAAGAACGACGCCACCGTCCGTCCGTAGATCCGCTCCATGAAGATCGACACCACGAATCGCGAGCTCGGGTGCGCGTCGGCCGGCACGAACTCGCGCCAGGGCACCACCCCCGCTACCGACAGGTTGATCGCGAGGTAGATCGCGGCCACCAGCAGGATGCTCATGAAAATGGACCGCGGGATGACGCGCGTCGGGTTGCTGACCTCGTCGCCGATGTAGCAGATGTCGTAGTACCCGAGGTAGTCGTAGATCCCGACGCGGGAGGCGGCGCCCAGCCCCATCAGGAAACCCAACGAGAAGGTGAAGGCGCCCGGGGGAAAGTCGAACGCGAGATGCGGGTCGAAGTGGCGCGCCCCCGTCCCGATCACCACCGCCGTCGTCAGCAGGCTGCCGGCCCAGAGCGTGACGGTGAGCGGACCGAGCGATCCAATCGGCCGGTAGAGCAGCGCCAGGTTCAGCAGCCCCACCGCCGACGCAATCGCCGCGTAGGCGAGCGGCGTCAGCCCCGGCCAGAGGTAACCGAGATACTGGGAGAAGCCGATGTAGCCGGAGGCGATTTCGAGCGGACCGCTGAGGATGAACTGCCAGATGAAGAGGAAGGCGGCGAGGCGGCCCCAGGTCTCGCGGCCATAGCCTTCACGCAGGTAGACGTAGCTGCCGCCCGAGCCGGGCATCTGCGAGCCGAGCTCGCTCCAGACCATGCCGTCCGGAATGACGATGAGAAGGGCGACGATCCATCCCAGCATCGCCTGCGGACCGCCCAGCGCGGACATCAGCAGCGGGATGGTGATGAAGGGCCCGACCCCCATCATGTTGGTCATGTTGAGGGCGGTGGCCTGGAGCATGCCGAACCGGCGCTCTGGAGTGGCTGTCGGCATGGGCCGACGGGACAGTAGCACGGGCGGACGCCCGCGTGGGCGGGATTCAGGGCGTGGGAAGCAGCTGGCGGAACCGGGTCGAGAGAATCGCGGTGGGCCCCTCGGCGGTTCGCCGGATGATGACCGCCGCCGCGGTCGGCCGCGACTCGATCAGCGCCAGCCCTTTCTCGACACCGAGGACGCTGACCGCGGTGTCGAGGCCGTCTGCTTCGAGTCCGTGCGTCGCGATCACGGTCACGGTGATGTCGTCCACGAGCCCCAGGCGCGAGGCCGGATCGATGATGTGTGAGTAGCGGCGGCCGTCGATGTCGACGTGCTGCTCGCTGCTGCCGGCGGTGGAGACCGCGGCGTGGGTCAGCTCCAGGTAGGCGGGCACACCGGCCGGCGGCGGGTCGTCCGAGGCGACGCGCACGCGCCAGCCCCGCTGCCCTGGCGGGGCGTCGCTGAAGGCGAGGTCGCCGCTGACCGCCACCAGCGCCCGCCGCACGCCGAGCCGGGTGACCGCGGCCAGCGCCTCGCTCGCGGCGAACCCCTTGCCGATGGCGCCGACGTCGAGCTGCATGCCGGCGACGTCGAGCCGCACCGTGCGTCGCGCGGCGTCAAGGTGCATCTTGCGGAAGCCGCCGCGGCTGGCGGCCTCCTCGAGCGCAGAGGCATCGGGCACACGCCGGGTCGTGCGGGCCTCGCGCCAGAGCCGGATCAGCGGCCCCTGGGTGACGTCGAATGCCCCGCCGGTGGCCTCGGCAAGCTCCTGGGACGCGGCCAGGACCCTGAACAGATCCTGGCTGACCGCGGTGGCGTGGCCCACCGCCGCCGTGCTCAGGCGATTCAGCTCGCTGTCGGGTTTGTAGTCCGAGAGGGTGGCGTCGAGATCGGCAATCCGCTGAAAGCCCGCCCGGAACGCGTCGCGCGCGCCCTGCTCCCCCGTCGTGTAGACCGTGATCCGCACCAGCGTGCCCATGTGCGGCTCGACCGCCTCGAACCGCTGCAGCTCCGGCGACGGCGCACTGGCGAGCGCAATCCCCCAGGCCCCTAGCCGCAGCAGCCAGTGCATCTCACCCCCCACACCCGATCACCCTCAGTAAGGATCGATCTCCACTCCGTTGTTCCAGGCCGTGTACATCTCCTCGGCGCTCGGCAGCTTGGCCGGCCGGACGAGCCGGAAGCCGAGCCACTGGGCGTTGGTCATGTACCAGACGCTCTTCGGCAGCTGGGGGTCGAGGATCTTCCACATCGGCTCCGACGCCACCCGCACCGTGCAGTTGACCGACGCCGCCGGGTCGTGCCACGAGCCGCCGCGCACGGCGTGGGGATAGGACGTCTTCGACATCACCCAGGGGTTCTCCGCCGCCGCCGCGGTGTAGGGCGCGTACTGATCGAGCGTCCACTCCATCACGTTCCCGAGCATGTCGTAGAGACCCCAGGCGTTGGGCTTCTTGGTGCCCACCTTGTGATAGGTCCCGGCGGTGAACGGCGGCGCCGGAGAGTTCTCGACGTACCACGCGTAATCGCCGAGCGCCCCCTCGCCTACGCCGCTCGCGTTGCCGCCGGCACGGCAGGCGTATTCCCATTCGGCCTCGGTGGGCAGCCGATAGTACTCTCCGGTCTTCGCGCTCAGCCACTCGGCGTACTTGTTGGCGGCATGCTGCGTCATGCTGATCGCCGGGAAGCCGTTATTGCCGCGGCCGAAGCTCATCTCGAGGTGCGGCCCGGTGGGGCGGCTCAGCGCATCGACGACGGCGTCGGGATGGCCGACTTCCTGGGCCTGGTCGGCGAACATGAACATCAGGTAGGAGTCCCACGTGATCTCGCGGGTCTGCATCCAGAAGGCGTCGAGGCGGACCTTGTGCGCGGGCTGCTCGTCCGGCTTGGCGTCAGGCGCCGAGGAGCCCATGGTGAACTCCCCTGCGGGAATCGGCGCCATCCCGTAGCTCACGGTGGTGTTGGGAATGGTGACGGTGTAGGGCTCGGCGGTCTGCGCCCCCCTGGCCGCCTTCTCTTCGATGCGGGCGCGGATGGCCTGCACGGCGGCGAGCTTTTTGGGGTCCGGCGCGGTGCCGCCGGCCTGCGGGAGCGCGAGAGAGACGGTCTCCGCCGCCGCGACCAGCGCTGCGGCGAAGACCAGCGTGACACGACGCGTCATGATCGTCTACAGCACCTTGGTCTGACCCGGGATGGCCAGGCCGGGGACTTCGTGTTTGGCGTTCCACTCGACCGGCTTCG
>JBDTOB010000432.1:0-3342 GCA_039933435.1 Acidobacteriota bacterium
CGGCGGCGCGAACCGCCGCAAGAATCTGCGGGTAGGATCCGCAGCGGCAGAGGTGCTTGTCCAGCGCCAGCGTGATCTCCTCGTCCCGGGGAGCTGGCGTGCGCGCGAGCAGCGCCACGGCCGCCAGGATCATACCCGGGGTGCAGAAGCCGCACTGAAAGGCTTGCACGTCGATGAACGCCTGCTGCACCGGGTGCAGCGAACCTTGAGGCGCGAGCCCTTCGATGGTGATGATCGGGGCCGCGGCTGCGCTCGCCGCCGGGGTCAGGCAGGCGGGTAACGGGCGGCCCGCGACGAGCACGGTACAGCTGCCGCACAGGCCTTCGCCACAGCCCAGCTTCGCCCCCGTGAGCCCGAGCCGATCGCGGAGGACGTCGAGCAGGGTGGCGCCGTCTGGCACCTGTCCGCTCCAAGGACGGCCGTTGACCGTCAGCTTCAATAGTGGCATGCGTGCTTCATGCTCCGCATCGATAATAGTCCGGACCGCGCCGGATGCGGTGAGAAGTCCCGCTGCAGCCAGGATGCCGGCGCCCGCGCGGGCCGCCGCTGGTATCGTTCCAATCGGCGTGCGAGACAGTGGCTTCGGACCGGCGAAAATCAGGCCGGCAAGGTCTCATTCGCAGTCCCAGGTCGGGCGCCGGCTTGACAGTGCGCAAGCATTGCTCAGAGAATCCGCGCGAGGCTCGCCGCGCCACTCGTTCCTCCAACCCCCGAACCGGTACGCATGCAGACCACGATCCGACGCGTCACCCTGACCATGGCGCTGGGCTTCGCCGCTTCACTCATGCCTGCCCCGGTGCGCACCCAGGCGCTGGCCCAGGATCAGGGCGCCGCCGGTGTCTGGCAGAAGCTGCGGAAGCTCCAGACGACCGCCAGCGCGATGCACACCACCGCGCATCCGGACGACGAGCACGGCGGCGTGCTGGCCCTGCTCAGCCGGGGCCAGGGCGCGCGGCTGTCGCTGCTGACCCTCAACCGCGGCGAGTCGGGGGACAACGCCATCGGGTCAGAGCTCTTCGATGCCGTCGGGCTGATCAGGACCGAGGAGCTGCTGGTCGCCGACCGCTACTACGGCGTCGACCGGCAGTACTTCACGACGATGATTGACTACGGCTATTCGAAGCGTCTCGACGAGACCCTGGACAAGTGGGGCCGCGACAACGTCCTGCGCGACGTCGTCCGCGTCATTCGCATGGAGCGGCCGTTCGTGCTGATCGCCCGCTTCCAGGGGAACGCCCGCGACGGCCACGGCAACCACGAGGCTGCCGGGCTGATCACCCAGGAGGCGTTCACGGCGGCCGCCGATCCGGCGATGTTCCCCGAGCAGATCGCCGCCGGCCTGCGGCCCTGGCAGGCGCTCAAGCTCTACATGGGCGGCGTGCGCGAGAACGAGGACTGGACGCTGCGGGTCGACACCGGCGTCTACGATCCGGTCATCGGCGACTCCTACCAGACCTTCAGCCGCCTGGGACTGAGCTTTCAGCGATCGCAGAACAGCGGCCAGTTCTTTCCGCAGGCGGGGCCCGCGGTGTCGTACTACAAGCGCCTGCAGTCGATCGTCGATGCGCCGGCCAAGGAGACCAGCTTTTTCGACGGCATCGACACCACCATTCCCGGCCTCTACACGGCGCTGCGCAAGACGCCGCCGGCAGGGGCTGACGCCGCGCTCGCCGCGATCGATCGGGAGGTGAAGTCGGCCGCGGACAGTTTCCGGATGACCGACCCCTCGGCCGCGGCTCCGGCGCTGGCCAGGGCGCTCTCGGCCACGCGGGCGGCCCACCGCCAGCTGGGCAGCGATCCGGACGTGGCGACAGTGCTTGCCGTCAAGGAGGAGCAGATGCAGGAGGCCATCTCCGCCAGCCTGGGCCTCGTCTTCACCGCCCTGGCGCGGCCCGCCGGCACCCGGGAGCCGACCGGGCCCGCGGCCGCGTTCGCGCGCCCGCCGGCCATGGCGCCGGTCGTGCCCGGACAGACCTTCGAGGTCAAGACGACGTTCGTCAACCGCAGCGCCGTGCCGGTGACGACGGTGCGCGTGGCGCTGGTCTCGAAGGGGCCGTGGGGCGCACCGCCCGGGCCGTCCGCGCACGATGCCGCCGGCAACACGCCGCTGACCGCCACCTTCACGCTCACGGTGCCGCCGGATGCGCCGCTGACCCGGCCCTACTTCACCCGCACGGACATCCAGGCGCCGCGCTACACCGTCGCCGACCAGTCGCAGCTGCACCGGCCCGCCGCGGAGCCGCCGCTCGTCGCGGTCGCGACGTTCGAGGTCGGCGGGGTGGGGGTCGAGGTCCGCGAACCGGTGACGCGGCTCGAGGCCGACCTGCCCTACGGCGATGACACCCGCGTGCTCGCCGTGGTTCCGGCCATTGGCGTCACCCTGACGCCGGCGCGGGCCGTCGTCCCGCTGGGCATGGCGCAGAAGCAGGTGAAGCTGCGGACCGAGATCGTCAACAACGTCGAAGGCACGTCGGAGGGCACCCTGAAGCTGTCGCTGCCGGAGGGATGGACGGCCGACCCGGCGTCGCAGCCGTTCGCCTTCGCGCACGCGGGGGAGCGGACGTTCTTTCCGTTCACCGTGACGATTCCCGCGCTCGAGGATCGCGACTATCGCATCGAGGCGGTCGCTTCCGCCAACGGCCGCGAGTTCCGAGAAGGCTACGACGTGCTCCAGCATCGCGACCTGGAGACACGCTACCTCTATCACGAGGCGGCGGCAAGCGTCCGCGGCGTCGACGTCCGCATCCCGGCCGGCCTCAAGGTCGGCTACGTGATGGGGGTGGGCGACGACGTCCCCGCGGGCCTGGCGCAGCTCGGCGTGGAGGTGCAGCTGCTCGGGGCGCAGGACCTCGCCAGCGGCGACCTCGGCCGCTTCGACACCATCATGACCGGCACCCGCGCGTACGCGGTCCGCGAGGATCTCAAGACCTACAACCGACGGCTGCTCGAGTACGTGAAGAACGGCGGCAACCTGATCGTGCTCTACAACACGCAAGAGTTCGTGCCGGCGCAGTATGCGCCGTTCCCGGCGGACCTGCCGCGCGACGCGGAGGAGGTGTCGGAGGAAGATTCGCCGGTGGACATTCTCGCGCCCGGCGAGCCGGTGTTCAACACGCCGAACACGATCACCAAGGCCGACTTCGACCACTGGGTGGAGCAGCGGGGCTCGAAATTCTGGTCCGCCTGGGCCGCGGAGTACACGGCGATGATCGCGACCTGGGATCGCGGGCAGCAGCCGCAGAGGGGCGGATGGCTGCATGCGAAATACGGCAGCGGCCATTACACCTACTTCGCCTACGCCTTCCACCGCCAGCTGCCCTACGGAGTGCCGGGCGCCTACCG
>JBDTOB010000433.1:0-3340 GCA_039933435.1 Acidobacteriota bacterium
TCCTCAGCCTGCAGTTGCCGTTCGCGGTGTTTCCGCTGGTGCTGTTCACCGGCGATCGGCGCAAGATGGGCGCGCTGGTGGCGCCGCGGTGGATGCTGGCGCTGGCCTGGCCGGTCGCCGTCCTCATCGGCGGCCTCAACGTGTGGCTGCTCTGGCAGACGTTCGCAGGATGAGAGAGAGGGCGCAGCGCTGATGTACAGCAACATTCTCATCGCCATCGAGCACTCGGACGCGGATCGCGCGGTGCTCTCGCACGTCCAGGACCTCGCGCGGCTGACCGGGGCGCGGCTGCTGCTCGTGCACGTCGCCGACGGCTGGGTGGCGCGCCACTTCGACGAGCTGGTGCTGCGGGAGTCGGACGAGATCCGCGACGACCGGGCGTATCTCGGCCAGCTCTGCGAAGACATGGCGCAGCGCGGCTTCGACGCCCGCGCCCGGCTGGCGATGGGCGACCCGGCGACCGAGCTGGTCAAGGTGGCCGCCGAGGAATCGGTCGATCTGATCGCGATGTCCACCCACGGCCACCGCTTCCTGAACGACCTGTTGCGCGGCAGCACCGCCGATCGCGTGCGGCACAACGTGCGGGTGCCGGTGCTGATGGTGCGCGCCTGATGGCGGCCCCGCCGGTGCCGGCCTGGCGGCGCCACCTCGCGCGGATGAAGCCGCGCGACCGCGGCGAGCTGGCGCTGCTCGCCGGGGGCGTGGTCCTGCTGCTGCTGCTGTTCGTGGTGATCCGGCTGGCGGGGGAGGTGCTCAAGGGGGAGACGCTGACCTTCGACAAGCGCATCCTCGTGGCGCTGCGCGATCCGGCCGACATCTCGCGCCCGATTGGTCCGGTGTGGCTGGCGAGCGCCGCGCTCGACGTCACCGCGCTCGGCAGCGCCACTGTCCTGGGGCTGACGGTGCTGGCGGTCTCGGGGTTCCTGGTGCTGCAGGGCATGTGGCGCACCGGCGCCTTCGTCGCCGCCGCCTCCGGCGGGGCGCTGTTCCTCAACGCCGCGCTCAAGCATCTGTTTCAGCGGCCGCGGCCCGATGTCGTGCCGCACCTGCGCGAAGTGATGACGATGAGCTTCCCGAGCGGGCACGCGCTGACCTCGGCGGTCGTCTACCTGACGCTCGGGGCCCTCTCGATGCGGATTGCCGAGCGCCAGGTCACCAAGTTCTACTGCATGGCGGTGGCGATGCTGGTGACCGGACTTGTTGGTGTCAGCCGGGTGTATCTGGGCGTACACTACCCGACAGACGTCATTGCCGGCTGGCTCATCGGTCTGTCGTGGGCGCTGCTGTGCTGGATCGTGGCCCGGTCGCTCGAGCGCCACGCCGGCCTGCGGCGTGAGCGCTCCGCCGCGGCGTGGACGCCGTGAGCGGCCGCCGCGCACGGACGTGCCGGTGCGGCGGAGTGCGGTGTTGCACCCCTGACGGGATTGGAGCGGAGATCTGACATGTTTGGAATCAATTCGGGCCGGCAGTCGGGCGGCCCAGAGAAGAAGCCCACGGACGGGGAGGGCGGACCGCGCGAGACCATCCTGCTCGTCGAGGACGAACCGGCGGTACGGCAGCTGTTCGCGCAGGCCCTGATGCGGGCGGGCTATCGCGTCCATGAGGCCCGCAACGGCGCCGAAGCGCTCAAGGTCTTCGATGAGCACGGCGACGCCATCGACCTGCTCCTGACCGACTTGCGCATGCCCTACATGGGCGGGGCGGAGCTGGCGCAGCACCTCCGCAACCGGCGCAAGACGCTGAAGCTGATTTGCGTCTCCGGCTATCCGGGCGGCACCGAACTCGAGGTCGGTACCGACTTCCTGGCCAAGCCCTTTTCCCGCGACGATCTCCTCGCCAAGGTCAGGGAAGTGCTCGACCGCCGCTAGCGGCCGGGCGACCCTGTGCTACAACGGTCGGCGTGAGACAGGCCGTTGTCCTCGCGCTCGTGGCCGCCGGCCTTGCGGCGGGTGCGTCTCCCTCCTCACTGCCCGCGGCTGGTCAGGCAGAGCCGTTCACGCTTGGCATCCTCCGCCGCGATGGCGTCGTCACCCCCCTGGCGGTGTTCGACGGCGACACCTGGTCGTCCCCGTGGCCGGCCAGTCTTCGATCGTCCGAACCGCCGCCGTCGCTCGATCAGGTGCCGAAAAAATGGTGGGGGAAGTCCGGACCGCTCGACCGGATGACCCTCTGGACCGGCGGTGAGCGGCGCGCCGTCCTGCAGCTCCGCCGGCCGGTCGCGGTGCCGATCCTGTGCACGTCCACGCCCGGTCTGGGCTCCGACTATGTCTCGCCGTTTCCCCTGCCGCCGCCCGGGACGCCCTCCTTTCCCAAGGACGGTCTCGTCATCTCCGGATCGACCGCGATCGACGCCATCGCATCGGTCAGCCCTGACTCGCCCGACTGGGCGGCGAGCGCGGCGCTCGTCAGCGCCCAGTTCGACGCCGCCGAGGCACGTGCGGCGAGCGGCTTCTCGCACTGGACGCATCCCGTGCCGCGGCCGGCACGCCGCAGCGTTCCGCTGGCGATCGAGTCGCTCTTCCGGGCGCCGATGGATGTGCCGGGCTGGACGGCGTATCGCTTCCGGGCGGTGAAGCGCTATCCGGCGGCTCCCGCCGACCATGGCTGTGGTCCGCTGTCGTCGGCGAGCGGCTGGATCGGGTTCGGCCCGGGCGGCCGCCACTGGACGGAGCTCACCGTGCGCATCACCTACTGCGATCGCATGGACGACCTGTTCACGGTGCCGCTCGGGCGGCTCAGCGCCGGCGGCCGCAGCTACTGGGTCTACCAGCTCTCCGACGTCGATCACGAAGGCTACGTCATCGCCAGGCCGACGCCCAGGGCGGTCGAGACCGTGGTGCAGCACGACGCCGGGTCGTGCCCGCCCTGACGACCGCCGCCAGCGGCCGGTGCGCGGCGCCGCGGGCCCGGCCGCTGCCTCAGTTCACGATCACCGACGCCCTGTCCCAGCTCTCCAGGCCGCGGCGGTTCACCGCCCGGACCGAGATGCGCGTTCCGGGCGCGGGGGCGGAAATGGCCGCCGCCGGCTGCGACACCCGCAGCCGCGCCGTCCCCGTGTCGACCATGTAGCCGGTCACGTCGTGTTCCGGCGACGGCAACCACGACAGCCGCACCATGCCGTCGCGGACCCCGTCCACCACCAGGCCCCGCACCGGCGCCGGGCTCGACGCCATCAGCATCACGCTGGCCACCGTGGTCCGCGCCACCTCCGTCACCAGCTGGTGATTGACGGTCTCCAGCAGGTCGTGCGCCTGGTGGTAGTGCGGGCTTCCCAGCACCGGATAGGAGCCAAGCCCGCCGACGATGTCGCCGAAGGCCTCGTAGTACGCGGCGGCGTCGG
>JBDTOB010000434.1:0-3340 GCA_039933435.1 Acidobacteriota bacterium
AAGAAGGCGCTGGCCGCCTCGACCTCGGCACAATACGGCCTGATGTTCGTCGCGGTCGGCGCCGGCGCCACCGCCGCCATGACCGTTCACCTCGTCGCCCACGCCGCCTTCAAGGCACTCCTCTTCCTCGGCGCCGGCATGGCGCTCCATACCGCAGGCACGCTCGACCTGGGACGGCTGCGACTCGGCTCGGTGCTCCCCGTCACCGCGCGCCTGGTCGCGATTGGCGCGCTGGCGCTGGCGGCGGTGCCGCCGCTCGGCGGCGCCTACTCCAAGGAGCAGATCCTGGCGGCGGCGGCCGGCGCGTCCTTCGCCCGGCCGTGGCTGGCCGCCGGTGTCACCGCCGCCGGTTTCCTGAGCGCGCTCTACGCCGGCCGTCTTTATCTCCTCGCGTTCGGTCCCGGCGGACCACCGCCGGCGACGCAGACGGAGCCGCCCGCCGAACGGTGGAGCCTGGCGCTGCTCGCCGGCCTCTCCGTCGCCCTCGGACTGCTCTGGATTCCCGCCGCGGCGAGGAGCGTGACTGGCATCCTGCCAGGCGCTCTTCCCGAGGAGTCGCCGGCGCTGCTGGCGGTCTCGATCGGCAGCATCGGACTAGCGGCGGTGCTCTGCTGGCGCTGGTGGAGCAGCGGCCGCCTGCTGACCATTGGGCTGCCGGACTCGTTGCGCATGCCGGCGGCGGAGTGGCTGGGCCTGCCGGCGATGGCGCGGCGCATCGTCATCGATCCGGCGCGGCGCTTCAGCGGCCTGCTCGCCGTCTTCGACAACAAAGGCGTGGACGCAGGTATTCGCACCACCGCGGCGATCGCGACCCTAATCTCGAATCTGATGTCGGGCTGGACCGAGCGCCGGTTCGATTTCGCGGTCGCTGGGGTCGCCCGCTGGACGACGGGGCTCGCCGGCGCATCCGGGCGCACCGACGACCACGGCATCGACGCCGCGGTCGAGGGAGTGGCACGCGACATCGGCTGGGCCGGCCAACAGAGCCGCCGACTCCAGACCGGCCTGGCGCATCACTACTACGTCATTCTCGTGGCCGGGGCGCTGGTCGCTCTGGCGGTCGCTGCTTTCGGGAGATAGTCGATGCTTACAGCCGCCATCTTCGTCCCGCTCCTCGGCGCCGTGGTGGTGCTGCTGCTGGCCGGGGCGCCCGAACGCCTCATCCGGCTGACCGCAACAGCGTTCGCCGCGGTGCCACTGATCATTTCGGTGCTGGCCTGGATCGGGTTCCAGGGTCGCGGCCGCTTCGAGCAGGTCGAGTCGGTGGCGTGGATCCCCACGCTCGGTGCCTCGTACATCGTCGGCCTCGATGGCTTCTCGCTACCACTCGTCGCCATGACCAGCCTGCTGTTCGTGGCTGCGATTGCCTACCCCACCGATTTGCGCGGCAAGGCCGGGGCCTATTTCTCGCTGTTCCTGTTCCTCGAGGGTGTCTCGCTGGGGGTCTTCCTGGCGCTCGACCTGCTGCTCTTCTACGTGTTCTGGGATCTGAGTCTCGTCGGGATGTACTTTCTGATCGGGATCTGGGGGCACGGCGAGTCCGGCCGTCGTTCGGCGCTGAAGTTCTTTCTCTACACGCTGGCCGGGTCGCTGGCGATGCTGCTGGCAATCCTGGCTCTCTACCTGCGCACCTCGCCGCGGACCTTCGACATGGCGCAGCTCATCGCCAGCCGTCCGCTGGACGACGGCGGACTGATGGCGACGCTGGCATTCACGGGCTTTACTCTCGCCTTCGCGATCAAGTCGCCGCTGGTGCCGTTCCACACCTGGCTGCCGCCCGCGCATGTCGATGCACCCGCCCCGGCCTCGACCATCCTCGCCGGCGTGCTGCTCAAGATGGGAACGTATGGGTTCGTCCGCATCCTGCTGGCGATGATGCCGCACACCTTCCAGCGCTTCGCGCTGCCGCTGGCCATCGCCGCGGTGGTCAGCATCGTCTACGGCGCGCTGGTGGCGCTGGCGCAGCCCAACCTGAAGCGGCGCATCGCCTACACCAGCGTCAATCACATGGGCTACGCCGTCCTCGGCATTGCCGCCGCAGGGGCGGTGCTTACCGGCCACGAGGCCGCCCGCACCCTCGCCCTCACCGGGGCTACCGTTGAAATGGTCGCGCACGGGCTGATCACCGGCGCCCTCTTCCTGATCACGGGATCGATCTGGCAGCGGGCCGGGACTTACGAGATCGACGAATTCGGCGGCCTGGCGCGGCGGGCGCCGGCGTTGACCGGGCTGACAGTGGTAGCGGTGTTCGCCAGCCTCGGGCTGCCCGGGCTGGCCGGCTTCGTCGCGGAGTTCCAGGTGTTCGTCGGCGCCTTCGCGGTCTATCCGTGGCTCGCCGCGATTGCCCTGCTCGGCATCATCGTCACCGCCGCGCTGTTCCTGCAGCTGCTGCAGCGCGTGTTCTTCGGCGATCTGCCGGCGCGCTGGAACGGCTGGCCGGATCTGGATCGTGTCGAACTCACCGTGCTGGCGGCGCTGCTGATTCTGGTCGTCGCCATCGGCATCGCGCCGGGACCGCTGCTGATCGTGATCGACAGCGGCGTCCGCGCCCTGCTGGCGCCATGAGCGCAGGGGCATGACAGGCATGGCGGCGATGCCGGTGGGCGATGTCCTGCCGGAGCTGATGCTCCTTGGCGGGTCGGTCCTTATCCTGCTGTATGCGCTGTTCGCGCCGCGGCGGCTGCAGCGCTGGGCCGCGGCCCTCGCGCTGGCGAGCACGGCGGCCGGGGCGGCCGCCACCATCGGCCTGCTCAGCGGGCCGCAGCGACTGACGTTCGCGGATACCTACGCCGTCGACGGCACGGCGCTCTGGGCCAAGGCCATCATCCTCGCCGTCACCGCAGTCGTCATTCTCCTGTCCGTGGACTGGTTCGAGGGCGATCCCCGGCACGGGGAGTACTACACGCTGCTGCTGATGTCGGCGCTGGGGGCGATCCTGCTCGCCGGCGCCGCGGACCTGATGGAGCTGATGCTGGCCGTGCTCCTATCGTCCGCCACCGGCTCCATCCTGGTCGCCTACCATCGACGCTCGCGGCGCTCGTCCGAGGCGGCGATCAAGTACTACCTGCTTGGAGCCCTGGCCAATGGGGCGATGGTCTACGGCGTCGTACTGCTGTTCGGACTGGCGGCCTCGACGACGCTGAGCAGGCTGCTGAGCGGATTGCCGGGCGAGGATGCGTTGACGCTGATCGTCGCCACCAGCCTCGTGGTCGTCGGGCTCGCGTTCAAGATGGGGGCGGTGCCCGCGCACGCGTGGATGCCGGATGTGGCCGAGGGGGCGCCGGCACCGGTCGCCGCATTCGTGACAGCCGCGCCCAAGCTCGGCGCGGCGATCGCGCTC
>JBDTOB010000435.1:0-3337 GCA_039933435.1 Acidobacteriota bacterium
CATGGGACCGAGGACGCGTCTGCTCTCGGCGGCGGCAATAGCGGGGCTGTGCGTGACGACGGTCGCGCCGGTGGCGCGGGCACAGCCGCGCGCGGCCCAGGCCGTGACCCCGCCGGCCGGCGTCAGCGGCCAGGTCGTGGACGAGCAGAACCGGCCCCTGGCCGGGGCGATGGTGTCGGTGCTCGGGGCCGCCTCGGCGATGACCCTCACCGATGCCAGTGGCCGGTTCGCGCTCCGGGAGCTGCCGCCCGGCGACTACAGCGTGCGGGCGCATCTCGACGGCTTTGCCGCCTCGCCGCGCGAGAACGTCCGGCTGGGGAGCACCGCGGCCCCCGGCTTCACGCTGCGGATGGCGCGGCTCGAGATGCCCGTGGCCATGACCGGCATGACCGGAATCGGAATGACCGGCATGGTCGAGCCGCTGGCGGCGCGGCCGATCATTGCCGCCGGCTTCGCCCTCCCCGACGCCGAGACCGCGGCGGCGGATCCCGACGCGACCGACGACCATTCCCACAGCGATACCGCCTGGCGGCTGCGGCACCTGGGCCGCAGCGTCCTCAAGGACTCCGCCAACAGCGTCGTGGTCGCGCCGGACGAACCGGCGCGCAGCGATCCGATGGCCAGCCGGACGACCTCGTTCGCCAGCGCGCTGTTCTCCGATCTGCCATTCTCCGGCGAGGTCAACCTGCTCACCAGCAGCGCCTTCGGGTCGCGCGAGCTGTTTTCCGGCGCGGCGCTGCCGCGCGGCATCGCCTACCTGTCGATTGGCGCACCCGTGGGCGCGGGCACGTGGGCGGCGCGCGCCGCGATGAGCCAGGGGGACCTGTCCTCCTGGGTGGTGGCCGGCTCGTACCTTTCCCGGCGCGACGCGCTGCACTCCTATGACGTCGGGCTCTCCTACAGCACGCAGCAGTACCAGGGCGGCAACCCGCTGGCGCTGGCGGCGCTCAGCGACGGCAGCCGCAACGTCGGCGAGGTCTCGGTGATCGACCGCTGGAAGCCGGGCCCGGGCGTGACCTTCGAATACGGGGGCCGGTATGCGCGCTACGACTACCTCCGCGATCCCGGGCTGTTCAGCCCCAGCGCCGCGCTGACGCTGGAGCCGACGTCAGGCACGCGGCTGACCGCCCAGCTGGCGCAGCGGATGATCGCCCCCGGCGCGGATGAATTTCTGGCGCCGAGCCTGGCCGGGCCGTGGCTGCCGCCCGAACGGACCTTCTCGCCGCTCGCCGGCCGGGACCTGCGTGTCGAGCGCGCCCGGGTCCTGGACGTGCTCTTCGAGCACGAGTTCGCCGGCGCCTACGTCCTCGGCGTCCGCCGCTTCTTCCAGGGGATCACCGATCAGACGGTCACGCTCTTCGGCATGAACATGCCGGCGGGAGCGCGGTCGGTCGGCCACTACTACGTGGCCAGCGCCGGCGGCGTGGACACCGAGGGCTGGGGCGTGCGCCTCGGCACCGCCGGCACCCGCCGGGTCCGCGGCTCGGTCGAGTACAGCGTCGCCCACGGCAACTGGAGCCCGCGCGGCGATCTCGATCTCAACCGGCCGTGGGTCGTCCGCCTCGCACGCCCGGCGCTCGAGAACATGCACGACGTCACCGCGTCGTTGTGGACCGACATCCAGGAGACGGCGACGCGGATCTTCGTCCTCTACAAAGTGAACACGGCGTTTGCCCGCCCGGGCGCGAGCCTCGCGGAGGCGGGCGCGGACGGCCGCTTCGACGTGCAAATCAATCAGGCGCTGCCGTTCGTGCTCGGCGGCACCCGCTGGGAAGTGCTGGTAGGGGTGCGCAACCTCTTCCGCGACCCCGCCAATCCCGCATCGATCTACGACGAACTGCTCGTCGTCAGCCCGCCGAAGCGGGTCGTGGGCGGCTTCCTGGTGCGCTTCTGACCGGGGCGGGGCTGTGCCATGGCCCCCTCTGGATCCGGTTTTTTGAACCGTCCCTCCACATGGTTGGAAACGCTGTGTCAGGCATCGCCACTGCGGGGTAGAAACCCTTTCTTTATCAGTCGTTTACCGTCTCAAGTGGCGGCCCATCCGGGGAACGCCATTTGCTAGCTCACCCTCGGATCCACTTGCTGACTCAGGTACGCACACGGTGTTGAACACAGGCCCGCGGCGACGCAGTTTGTTCAGGATTACGGCTGAGTTGGCCGTGGTCGTGGCGCTGCTCGTCGTCGCGATGGCCAATATCCGGGCGCGCGCCACGTGGCACGAGGTCGAGGACGGCATCCTCTGGGCCGCCGCGCCGGACGGCGTCGTCGCTCGCGAGGTCGCCCCGAGGTCTCCGGGCGCCGCCGCGGGGGTGCAGCCCGGCGACGTGCTCGAAGCGGTCAACGGCACTCCGGTCGACCGACCGGCGGACGTCACCGCGCGGCTGCACGCCTCGGTCCGGGGCCAGACAATCGTCTACACCCTCTCGCGCACCCGCACCCGCGAGCTGGTCACGGTCCGGCTGGCGCCGATCCCGTCCGGGGCGCAGGGGCTCTACTACGTGCTGGCGTCGGTCGGCATCTTCTCGCTGCTCGTCGGCGCCTCGGTGCGCGTCCGCCGCCCCGACAATCCTGCGACGCTGCACTTCCTCTGGCTGACCGTCGCCTTCTTCGGCATGCTCGCCTTCTCGTTCAGCGGCCGCTTCGACACCCTCGACTGGACGGTCTACTGGGGAGACGTCTGGGCGACGCTGCTGCTGCCGCCGCTGTTCGTGCACTTCACCCTGGTCTTCCCCGAACGCCCCGACAGCTGGGTGCAGAGCGACGCGGGGCGCTCGTCGCTGCCGCTGCTCTACCTGCCGGCGCTGCTCCTCGGCGGCGCCCGGGTGGCGACCCTGCTGCGGGCGCACGACCAGGGGGCGGCGCTCTCGACCGTGGTGCTGCTGCTGGAGCGCGCCGAGCTGGTCGGCCTGGCGGCGGGTCTGCTCGCCGGCCTGGTGATCATGCTGCGGTCGCTCGGGCGCGTCCGCTCGGTCACCGCCCGCCGGCAGCTGCGCTGGATCGTCTGGGGCACCGCGCTCGGCGCCGTGCCGTTCGCGCTCGGCTACACCGTGCCCTACGTGCTCGGCTTCACGCCGCCGCGCGGCGCCGACCTGACGGCGGTGCTGCTCGGGCTGGTGCCGCTGGCCTTCGCCTCGGCGCTGGTCCGCTACCGGCTGATGGACGTCGAGGTGATCATCAAGCGGGCGCTGGTCTATGCCGCCGCGGTCGCCGCCATCGCCGCCATCTACGCGGTCCTGCTCAAGCTCGCCCGCGAGGTCTTCTTCGGCGGCAACGACACCCACAACTCGGTGATTGCGCTGCTCGCCACCCTGGTCGTGGTGCTGCTCTCCCGCCCGGT
>JBDTOB010000436.1:0-3337 GCA_039933435.1 Acidobacteriota bacterium
GCGAGGTGCGGACGCCTTCCGGGCCATGCACCTGCACCAACCGGTCGCCGTGCACGCCGTCGGCGCTGAGGGCGGCGGCCGCCAGGCGCTCCCCCGCGAGGGTCTTCACCGGGTAGCGCCACAGGCCTGCCACGTAAAGCATCGTCATCGTGCGGCTCCAGACGTCTCGCCGGGCCATCAGACCCGGCTCGTCGAACTCCCACATCCCGTTGCCGTACGACGGTACCACTGTCGAGGCGGGCTTCTCCTCCGCTTGCGGCCGCCGGCGCTCGTACTTCGCCCCGGGCATGCTCCTCGTTGGTTGACAATGTCTACACAGCGCGGTATCGTCGTTGTGTAGACAGGAGAGCGAATGGCCGCAATTGCCCCCCCGGAACGCATCTCGATCAACCTGCGCACCGACGCGACCAGCCGGGACCTGATTGACCGCGCGGCCGAGGCGCTCGGCAAGAACCGCTCGGAGTTCATGCTCGAGGCGGCCCGCCGCGAGGCGACGGCGGTGCTCCTCGATCAACGGCTCTTTCTGCTGGACGGTCAGGCGTTTCGGCGATTCACCGCGGCGCTCGACGCCCCGCCCACGGAGAATCCGCGGCTCCGGCGACTGCTCCGAACGCGGGCGCCCTGGGAACGATGAGCGCTGAGCCACCGGTTACGGCTCCGGAACACATCGACGCGCATCACGATTCGACCGCGTTCGACTGCGGCCAACCCGAGCTCAACGACTGGCTCCGACTACAGGCCTTGCAGAACGAGGCGAGTGGTGCCTCGCGCACGTACGTGGTCTGCGCGGAGGGTCGCGTCATCGGCTACTACGCGCTCGCGACCGGCGCCGCTGCCCGCGCGGCCGCGACCGGCAAGGTGCGACGGCAGATGCCAGACCCCATCCCGGTCATGATTATCGGCCGGCTCGCCGTCGACGCGCGTCACCAGGGGCAGGGGCTTGGCTATGGGCTACTCCGTGACGCCCTCTTGCGCACACTGCAGGTGGCGAAGCAGGCCGGCATCCGCGCGGTGCTCCTGCACGCCATGACGGCCGACGCACAGAGATTCTACCGCCGCGCCGGGTTCCAGGAGTCCCCGCTCGAGCCCATGACCATGATGATCACCATCGCAGACGTCGAGAAGGCGCTGGCTTCGCCGTAGCACCCCAATGTACCAGCAGCCGGGCTTCCATGGTGCCAACCACCAGCAAGCTTCGTTCGTTGCGACTCTGCTTTCGCGCTTCGAATCGGCCCTGGTCAGCGGCGCATATATGCGTGGCGCGCGAGTTCAACCTCGCAACCGTTGGCATACACTGGCCGGTCAGAGCCAGCGAACGCTCCTCAGGTTGCGCAACTCACCTGGCGGCATCCATGGCCATGAACAGGTTGTTCAGCGACTCGGACAGCGTGGGATGCGAGAACACGCCATCCTTGAGGGCCGTATACGGCAGCCCGGCCATCATCGCCACCTGAATGACCGTGGCAATCTCTCCGCCTTCGATCCCGAGGATCGCCGCCCCCAGAATCCGCCGGGTCTTACCATCCACGACGGCTTTCATCACCCCGCGCGTCTCGTCCATCTCGATGGCCCGCGCCACACGACTCATCGGCAACGTCGCCACGCGCACGTCGTAGCCCTGTTGCCGAGCCTCGCGCTCGGTCAGGCCGACGCGTCCGAGCTGGGGATCGATGAAGACCGTGTAGGGAATGAGGCGACCCTCTGTCGTCGCGCGCCCGCCGTCCAGGAGGTTGGTCTTGATGATCCGGAAATCGTCGTACGACACGTGCGTGAATGGCGGGCCGCCGTTGACATCTCCCAGCGCGAAGATCCCGGGCACGTTGGTCTCCAGCCGATCGTTCACCGTGATGAATCCGCGCTCGTTCAATGCCAGCCCCGCCTTCGCCGCATCGAGCGTGTCGGCGTTCGGCACGCGCCCGGCCGCCACCAGCACGTGCGAGCCGACGATGTCGTGCGCGCCATCGGCGCGCGTCGCCGTCACGGTCACCTGTCCGTCCGCGCCGCGTCCGACACGCTCGACCGTGGACCCGCACAGAATCTCGATACCGTCTTCCTCGAGCACCTGCCGGACAGCCTGGGCCACGTCCGCGTCTTCGCGAGGCAGGCAGTGCGGCGATGCCTCGAGCACGGTCACCCGGCTGCCGAACCGCCGGAACATCTGCCCGAACTCCAGACCGACGAACCCGCCGCCGATCACGATCAGATGATCGGGCACCTCCCCCAGCTCCATAACGGACTCGTTGTCCAGCGCACCGACCCGATCCAGGCCCGGGACCGGCGGGATGCCAGGTCGTGTGCCGGCGTTGATGAAGATGTGCTCGGCGGTGAACACCCGGGTACCGCCGCCGTGCGCCTCGACCGTGACCTCTTTGGGCCCGCTGAACCGTGCGTGGCCCATGACGAGCTCGAGCGTCTCGTGCCGCTCCAGGCCCTTGCGGCTGCCAGCGCTCCACGACTCGACAATGTCCCGCTTCCGCTTGCGGACGACGGCCAGGTCGACGGCGACCGGGCCGGTGCGCACGCCGTAGTCGGCGGCGCGTCGGGTCAGGTGCGCCACTCGGGCGCTGGCCACCATGGTCTTGGTCGGCGTGCACCCCGAGATCACGCAGGTGCCGCCGACCCGGTCGGCCTTCTCGATGATGGCGGTCTTCCAGCCCGCCTCCGCGAGCGCCCCCGCCAGCGGCTTCCCGGCTTGTCCCGTGCCAATGATGATCGCGTCGAGTTGCTCGGGCATGGTCTCTCCTTGAAGGTGCGGGTCACGGCCGGGTCCGAGATGAACCCGTCGCGGGCCTCCGCTCCGGGCTGAGGGGCGGTTGGCTACTCGCGCAGGCGATCGATGATCTTGCTCTCGAACGTCGGCGGCGGCTCGTCCTCCGAGGCATGAGACATGAGACGAGCCGCTCGAGCCACGACGTTGAGCTGTCGCCGAAATGCCCGGCAGTGGCGACAGATGGCGAGGTGCAGCCACGCGGACAGCCGCTGTGGCCACGGCGCGGTTGCCAATCCTTCCGTCGAGATCAGCGTCGACACCTCTTTGCACGTCATCATCCGGACCGCCCCCAGCCTTTCTCCTCCAGGCACGCGCGCAATCGCACGCGCGCCCGATGAAACAACACACCAACATGGTTCACGGTGCAGCCGAGGATCCCGCCGACTTCCGCCGCCGACAGCTCTTCGACCTGTCGAAGCTGGAAGACGTCGCGGTGTTGCCCCGGCAACCCGGTGAGGCAGTCGCGCAGCGCCTCCGCCGTTTGCTGCGATGCCGCGAGACGATCCGCCTGGATCGGCGGCTGACTCCATGAGCCTCGCTCGTCGAACCGCGCTTCGAAGACGTCGT
>JBDTOB010000437.1:0-3334 GCA_039933435.1 Acidobacteriota bacterium
TCAGCGCGCTGGCCGACGCCGGCATCACCGAGGTCGCGCTCATCGTCGCCCCCGATCATGCGCGTCTCCGTCAGCGCTACGGCGCCGACGCCCCGCCGTCGCGCGTCGCGGTCAGCTTTGTCGTCCAGCCCGATGCCCTGGGGACGGCCAACGCCGTCCTCGCGGCCGAGGCATGGACGGCAGGGGAGCCGTTCCTCGCGATGAATGCCGACAATCTGTATCCGGTTCCGGCGCTGCGCGACCTGACGGCGCTCGACACGCCTGGCCTGCCGGCGTTCGAGGCCGACGACCTGGTGCGATCCGGGAACATTCCGGCCGATCGCATTCGTGCCTTCGCACTGGTCCAGGTCGATGCCCGGGGATTCCTGACCGGCATCGTCGAGAAGCCCGGACGGGACGCATTCGCGGCGCCGGAGCATGCCGGGCAGCCGCCCCGCCTGGTCAGCATGAACTGCTGGCGCTTCGACGCCCGCATCTTCCCCGCATGCCGCGACGTGCCGCGCTCCGCGCGCGGCGAGTTCGAGTTGCCGGAGGCGGTGGGGCTTGCCGTCCGCCGCGGCGTGCCGTTCGCCGTGCGCCGCGCCCGCGGGCCGGTGCTCGACCTTTCGACCCGCGCGGACGCCGCCGAAGTGGCCGCCCGCCTGGCAGGGGCGGCCCCATGTCCGTGACGGCAGCATGAGCACGGCCGAGCGCGCGGTTCGACGACTCGCCGACCTCGAGGGCTCCGACCGGGCGGCGGCGCGGCGGACGACGCTGCTGCAGATGGTGTTGTCGCGGCTGGCGACGCTGGCCGGCGAGGAGCCGCCGCTTCTGCTCTGGGTGCCGGGCCGCCTCGAGATGTTCGGGAAACACACCGACTACGCCGGCGGGCGCACCCTGGTGGCGGCCGTGCCGCGAGGATTCGTGGTGGCGGCTGTCAGGCGGTCCGACGGCCGGCTGCACGTGACCGACGCGGCGCGCGAGCAGAGCGTCAGCTTCGACGCCTCGGGGTGTCCTCTTGCGGAAGGCGGGACCGGGTCGAGGCCGAGCGGATGGCGCAACTATGTCGAGACCGTGATCCGGCGGCTGCGCCGGAATTTTCCCGGGCTCGATGCCGGCGCCACCATCGTCTTCGCCAGTGACTTGCCGCGCGCCTCCGGCATGAGCAGTTCGAGCGCGCTGATGGTCGGCGTCGCGGCCGCGCTCGTGCGGCTGGGGCGGCTCGACCACCGCCCCGAGTGGGCCGCCGCCATCCGCAGCCCGCTCGACGCCGCCTCGTACTACGCCTGCATCGAGAACGGCATGGGCTTCGATGGGTTGGGCGGCGGCACCGGCGTCGGCACCCACGGTGGCAGCGAGGACCACGCCGCGATCGTCACCGCGCGGGCCGGCCATCTCTCGGCATTTGCGTTCGTGCCGGTCCGCCATCTGGAGGATGTCGCGCTGCCGGAGCCGTGGCGGTTCGTGGTGACGCCGTCCGGCGTCGCGGCGGACAAGACCGGCGGCGCGCAGGGGCCCTATAACCGGCTGGCGGAAGGGGCGCGCGCGCTGCTGGGGTTGTGGAACGGCGCCGTCGCATCCCCTGCGCGTTCGCTCGCCGAGGCGATGGCTTCCTCCGGCGACGCGATCGACCGCCTGGAGCGCCTGGCGGCCCGCTCGCAGGTCGCGGGGTGGCCCGCCGCCGCGCTTGCCGCCCGGCTTGCGCACTTTCTCCGCGAGGATGCCAGGATCAGCCCAGCCATCGAGGCGCTGCGGGCCGGCGATGCGGCCGCGCTCGGGGCGCTCTCCGCCGACTCGCAGCAGGACGCGGACACGCTGCTGGGCAACCAGATTCCGGAAACGGTCGCGCTGGCGCACGCCGCGCGGAGCCTCGGCGCCTTTGCCGCGAGCAGCTTCGGCGCCGGCTTCGGCGGCAGCCTCTGGGCGCTGGTGGAGGCCGACAGCGCCGACAGCTTTGCGTCGCGGTGGCACCCGCAGGCGTTCGTCATGCGGCCGGGCTCGCCGCTGAGCGAGCTGTGAAAGACGGTCCGGACGTTGCAGCGGCGCATCGCGGGGGTATGACAGCGTGACAGACGAGATCGACAGCTCGGCCGGCCCGGAAGCCACCGCCGAAGAGAAGCGCCGCACCGTTATCCGGCTGGCGTTCGGCGACCGCCCGGAGGCGTTCGACGACTTCGTGCGGACAGTCCGCGAGACAATCCCGCCCGGCAGCGGCGTCATCCTCCGTGGCAGTGCCGTGACCGGCCGCCGCTGGAAGGACGGGGCGCCGTTCGATGCCGACGGCCCGGGCACGAGCGATCTCGATCTGACGCTGGTCGGGGGAGACGAGGTGATGGCGCTCTTCACGCTCACCGGCTTCTTCGTCCCCGGTGTGCATTCGCGCCCGCTCAGCGACGAGGATCCGGACATCGCTCCCGATCTGGTGCCGCTGCGCACGCGGCTGATGGAGATGGTGCGGCGCCCGGTCAACATCCAGGGCTCGCGCGATGCCGTCATCTACTTCCGCGGTGAGCTGCTCGGGCAGCCGTACCTGACGCTGATCGACAAGGACGGCGAGCCGGCGGGTTGAACCATCGTGCGGGTCCTCAGCTACAACATCTGCCGCGGCGGGCGGGGCAAGGAAGCGCCGCTCTCCGCGGCCATCGCGGCGGCGCGGCCCGACCTCGTCGTCTTCCAGGAGGCGACCGATCCCCGCGTCATCGAGCGGCTGGCGGCAGCGGCCGGGATGGCGCAGTGGGCGTCCCGCCCCGGCGAATCACTGGCGTTCATGAGCCGCCGCCCCGTCCCTCGCTACGAGTGGCATCATCCGCGCGTCTCGCGCCACGCCTTCCTCGAGATTCAGCCGGACGAGAGCGAGTTCCGCATCTTTGGCGTGCATCTGAGCGCCATCTACTCGGCATGGACCGAGAACCATCGCGTCTTCGAGCTGCGCGCCCTGCTGGCCTCGATCGCCAGCCACCAGCATGGATTCCACGTGCTGACCGGCGACTTCAACACCCTGGCTCCAGGGGACCTGCTCGATTTCCGCAAGCTGCCGCACCGACTGCGCGCCCTGGTCTGGCTGAGCGGCGGCCGCATCCGCTGGCGCACCATCCAGCTGGTCCTCGACGCCGGATACGTTGACGGCCACCGCCGCCTGCACGGATCCGGGCCCGGCTACACCTTTCCCACCTGGTCTCCGCACGTCCGCCTCGACTACATCTTCGTGCCCACGGCCCATGCCGCGCGTCTCACGGCCTGCGGCATCGTCGAGGGCGCCGCCGCTGCCAAAGCGTCCGATCACTTCCCATTGCTCTCGGAGATCGACATCGGCGAGGTGCCATAGTGCCACAGTGCCAGGCTGCCATGGTGCCAG
>JBDTOB010000438.1:0-3328 GCA_039933435.1 Acidobacteriota bacterium
GCGACAAATAACGTGCCTGTAAGGGCTTAGCGCGTTGACACTTCGCGCGCAAGTTCAGTATTCTGGAGCATTCCGAGACGATGGCTTCCTAGACTTATTACCGTGAGCGATACAGCGCAGAATCCCCCCGTCGCTGCCGACCTGGCGCAGATTTTCGAGCCCATCCGCGAGGATCTCGAAGGCGTCGAAGAGGAGTTTGTCCGCCACATCCAGTCGCGGGTTGCCCTCATTCCGGAAATGGGCCGCTACATCCAGAAGAGCGGCGGCAAGCGCGTGCGCCCCGCGGTGCTGCTGATGGCCGCACGGCTGAGCGGCTACACCGGCGACCGCGCCGTCCTCTACGCTTCGGTGGTCGAGTTCATCCACACCGCCACGCTGGTGCACGACGACATCATCGACGGTGCCGATCTGCGCCGCGGCCGCCTCGCGGTGCACTCGCGCTGGGGCAACGACATCACCGTGCTGCTCGGCGACTACCTCTACATCAAGTCGATGGCGATGGCGCTGACCCAGGACTCGCTCGAGATCATCCGGCTGCTCTGCGACGTCACCCTGCGCATGATCGAAGGGGAGCTCTACCAGCTGACCAAGACCGGCGACGTCGACATCTCCGAGGACGAGCACTTCGAGATCATCCGGCGGAAGACGGCGTTCCTGTTCGGCGGCTGCGCGCAGATTGGCGGCATGCTCGGCGGCGTCACCCCCGAGCAGGAGACCGCGCTGCGGGACTACGGCTTCAATCTCGGGGTGGCGTTCCAGCTGGTCGACGATCTGCTGGACTACACCGCCGACCAGGTGGCGCTCGGCAAGCCGATTGGCGGCGATCTCCGGGAAGGCAAGGTCACCCTGCCGATCATCCTGCTGCTGCAGCGTGCCGGCGCCGAGGCCGACGGCCTCATCCGTACCGTGGTCCAGGAGCGGGCCGTCACGCCCGACCAGTGGCGGGACATTCTGGCGCTGTTGCGGCAGCACCGCGCCACCGACGTCGCCTACGAGCGGGCGGTCGAGTACGCCAGCCGCGCCAAGACCTGCCTCGGAGCGTTTCCGCCGAGCCGGGAGCGCGACGCGCTGATGGCGCTGCCCGATTACGTGCTCGCCCGCGACCGGTAACGCCGCGACCGCGCTGCCGCCTGCGCCGCGCCACTGCCCGCATCAGGAACATTCGATGGATCCCGCCGCCCGCCTGGCCCGCCTCCGAGACGACATCCGCCACCACGAAGAGCGCTACTACGTCCTCAACGCGCCGGAGATCGCCGACGACCGTTTCGATGCGCTGCTCAAGGAGCTCGAAGCGCTCGAGCGCGAGTATCCCGATCTGGTCACGCCCGACTCGCCGACCCAGCGGGTCGCCGGACGCCCGGTCGAGGGCTTCGAGACCGCCGCGCACCTGGTGCCGATGCTCAGCCTCGACAACGCCTACTCCGAGGAGGAGCTGCGCGCCTTCGACGAGCGCGTCCGCAAGGGCGCCGGCCTCGGCGACAGCGCTGTCCGCTACGTCGCCGAGCTCAAGATCGACGGCCTCAGCATCGCCCTCACCTACGACGCCGGACGCCTGGTCCGCGGCACCACCCGCGGCGACGGCGTCCGCGGCGAGGATGTCACCACCAACGTCCGCACCGTCCGCGCCATCCCGCTGTCGCTGCGGCACGGCCCCGCCGGCCGGATCGAGGTCCGCGGCGAGCTGTTCCTGTCGCGCACCACCTTCGCCCGCATCAACCGCGAGCGGGAGGAGGCGGGGGAGCCGCTGTTCGCGAACCCGAGGAATGCCGCCGCCGGGACGATGAGGAACCTGGATCCGGCGCTGGTGGCGAGCCGGCGCCTCGGGGCGTTCACCTATCAAATCGTCGCCGCCCCGGACGCGTCCCCGGATCTGGACGGTGTGCGAACGCATGCCCAGGCGCTCGCCGCGCTCGCGGCCTGGGGGCTTCCGGTCGAGCCGCACCACGCGCCCTGTGCCGGCATCGACGAGGTCATCGCCTTCTGCCGCACCTGGGCCGACGGCCGGCGCGAGCTGGCGTTCGACACCGACGGCGTCGTGATCAAGGTGGACGACCTCGCCGTCCGCGCCCGGCTGGGCACGACGGCGAAGTTCCCGAGGTGGGCGATCGCCTTCAAGTTTCCGGCGCAGCAGGCCCACACCCGGCTGCTGCGCATCGAGGTCAACGTCGGCCGCACCGGCGCCAACACGCCGTTCGCGGTGCTCGAGCCCGTCCTGCTCGCCGGCTCCACCATCTCGCTGGCGACGCTGCACAACGCCGAGGACCTCGCCCGCAAGGACCTCCGCGAGGGCGACACCGTGATCGTCGAGAAGGCCGGCGACGTCATTCCCCGCGTCGTCGCGCCGGTCCTCAGCCTGCGGCCGGAGGCGGCGGTGCCGTGGGTGATGCCGACGGCCTGCGCGGCGTGCGGCAGCGTGCTGCACCGCGACGAGGATGCCGTCGTCTGGCGCTGCGAGAACACCTCCTGTCCGGCGCGGCTGCGGCGCAGCCTCGAGCATTTCGCCTCGCGCAGCGCCATGAACATCGAGGGGCTGGGGGAATCGCTCGTCGATCAGTTGATCGAGCGCGGCCTGGTGAAGGACTTCGGCGATCTCTACCACCTCGAGGCGGCCGAGCTCGAGGCGCTGGTGGTGGCGCCGCGGGAGCCGCGCTCGGACCGGGCCGTCCCCCGCAAGCTCGGCAAGGTCGGTCGCAACGTCGTCGAGCAGCTGACCCGCAGCAAGTCGAACGACCTGTCCAGGCTGGTGTACGCGCTGGGGGTCCGCCATGTCGGCGAGAAGGCGGCGGGCACGCTGGCGCGCGCCTTCCGGACGATGACGGCGCTGCTGGAGGCGCCGATCGAGGCGCTGCAGACGGTGCCGGAGATCGGGCCGGTGGTCGCGGCCTCCTGGCGGGCGTTCGCGGACGAGCCGCACAACCGGGCGCTGGCGGCGAAACTGGCGGCCGCCGGGGTGAACATGGCGTCGCAGCAGCCGCCGCTCGAGGAGGCGGCGCCGGGCCCGCTGGCCGGCCGCACTTACGTGCTGACCGGCACGCTCGAGACGATGACCCGAGAGGAGGCGGTGGCGGCGCTGGAGCGGCGCGGCGCCAGGGTGACGGGATCGGTCAGCCGCAAGACCAGCGGGGTCGTGGTCGGGGCCGAGGCCGGGAGCAAGCTCGAGAAGGCCCGGACGCTGGGCGTGCCGCTGCTCACGGAAGATGAGCTGAAGGCGCTTATAATCGAATAAGTGTCGAGGCGTTTCACTCTGCTGACCGTCGCGCTGAGCGCCCTGGTGGCGTTTCTGGTGGGCCTGATCCTCGCCGGCGAGTTCACGCCTGCGCCGATTGTG
>JBDTOB010000439.1:0-3322 GCA_039933435.1 Acidobacteriota bacterium
CGGAGTTCCAGTCGCGGCTGATGCTGCTGCTGCAGCAGGTCACCGCCTACGTCGACACCAAGGATCGCGACACCGGAGGATCCGCCCTGGTGCTCAATGCGGCCCTGAGCGGCCTGGCCGAGAACACCGCCAAGCGGCTCGAGTCGCTGGCGGCTCGGGAAATGCGCTACGACGCGCGCGCCGTCTCGATGCGGACCGCCGTCGAGGAGCTGCGCGCCGCGCTCGGCACGCTCCAGCACGGATTCTCCGCGATCAAACGCGCCGTCGAACACGGCGTGACGCCCGGCGCCGAACCCGGCCCCGCCTCCACGCAGGCGCCGGCAGCCGCCGCCGCGGCTCCGGGGGATGCCTTCGCCGCGGAGCTCGACGCCTACAAGTACGTCGGCTTCGAGGATCAGTTCCGCGGCTCCCGCGAGGTCATCCGCGCGCGGCTGGAGTCGTACCTGCCGCTCTTCGAGGGACGGACCGACGTGCTCGACGTCGGCTGCGGCCGCGGCGAGTTCCTCGACCTGCTGGCCTCGCGCGGCATCCCGGCACGCGGGCTCGACCTCAATCACGAGATGGCGCAAAGCTGCCGCGCCCGCGGGCTGGACGTGGCGCAGGGGGACGCCGTCGGTTATCTGACCTCCCTGCCCGAGGCCTCCCTCGGCGGCGTCTTCGCCGCGCAGGTGGTCGAACACCTCGATCCCCCCTACCTGCTGCGCTTCCTCGAGCTCGCCAGCCACAAGCTGCGCCCCGGCGGGCGCCTGGTGCTCGAGACCCTGAACCCGGCCTGCTGGGTGGCGTTTTTCGAGAGCTACATCAGGGACATCACCCACGTCTGGCCGCTCCATCCGGACACCCTCAAATATCTCGTCCTCGCCAGCGGCTTCACGCAGGCGGCGATCGAGTTCCGATCCCCGGTCCCGGTCGAGGACCGGCTGCAGCCGGTGGCGATTCCGGCAGGAGCCGACCTGGTCGTGACGGAGCTGGTCGAAGCCTTCAACGGGAACGTGGAGAAGCTGAACGCGCGCATGTTCACGTTTCTGGACTATGCCATCGTGGCCGAGCGATAAGCCGCTGCCCAACCGCCGCGCGGACGCGCTCACCGCCGCGGCCGTCGGCGCCGCCTTTGCGTGCCGCCTGCCGTCGATCGCCGAGCCGATCGGCATCGACCAGGGCATCTTCCTCACGACCGGCTGGGGAATGACCCGCGGCCTCGCCCTCTATCGCGACCTCTGGGATCAGAAGCCGCCCGCCATTCACCTCACCTACGCCGCCGCCATCCGCCTCGCGGGCCCTCACGCCTCGCTGGTGTTCTGGCTCGATTTCGTCTCGGCGGTGGCCACCTGCGCGCTGATCTACGCCATCCTGCGGCGGATCAGCACGCCGCTCGCCGCCCGCCTCGGCGCGATCGTCTATGCGACGCTGATGTTGCCAGCGGCCCGCTACGGCTACGGCGGATTTCTCGAGCGCGCCGTGCCCGAGTGCTTCATCGCCCTGCTGGCCGCCGCCGCCTGGTGGGTATTGACGCGCACCGACACCACGCCGGGCACGAGGCGACTGGCTGGAGCCGCAGCGCTGATCGGAGTCGCCGCCCTCTATAAGCCCACCGCCGTGGCCTACTTCCCCGCCATCCTCGCCTGGCTGGGCACCCGATCCAGGCTGCGTTGGCAGAGTGTCGCGCTGGCCACGGGTGCGCTGCTGGCTCCGGCAGTGCTCGCGGCGGCGTGGCTTGCCGCCGCCGGCGGCCTCACCGACGCGTGGATCGCGGTCGTGGAATACAACCGCGCCTATGTCGCGCTCGGCTCCGGACCGCTGGTGCTGATCGACCGGCTGGCGCACGAAGGCTGGCGGCTGACGAAGACCGACCCGCTGTGGACGCTGGGGGTCCTCGGCGCCGCGGTCGCCGTGGTGGACCTCCTGCGCCGCCGGCCGGCACCGGCCGCCTGGCTGGGGATCTGCTGGGTCGCGGCCGGCGTCCTCGCCGCCGCCGCCAACGGGATCCGGATGTACAGCACCTACTTCATCCCCGCCGGCGCGCCGCTGGCGCTGCTGGCCGGGTGGCTGTTCAGTCGCATCGCCGAAGACCACCGCCCGCATCGCCGCCTGGCCACCGCCGCCGGGGTGCTGGCCCTGGCGGCAGCGGTCGCGATCCGCAGCCACTATCCGGCGCGCGCCTGGACCACAATCATGGCCGACATCGGCGGCCTCCGCGCCTCCGGTGAGGCGCGGCTCCAGTACCTGGAACGCTTCGGCGGCTATCAGACCGGGCGCGGCTACTCGGCGCGGGCCAACGCCGAACTGGCGTCGTACCTCGCCGAGCACAGCGAGCCCTCCGGCCGCGTCTACATCTTCGGGATGGCGCCGGCGGTCTATTTCCTCGCCCAGCGGCTGCCGGCCAATCGCTTCATCTGGACCTATCCCGGGGTCATCAACATCGTCCGGCGCGCCGACTTCACCCCGGAAGCGCTGGCCGCCAGCCTTGCCCGCAGCCCCCCCTCCTACATCGTCCTCGAGCGCAACAACCGCGACAGCCTCACCGGCTGGCGCAGCGAGGTGGAATTCGCGTCGCCGGCGATGCGGCAGGTGCTGGAGGACTACGTCCACGAAGTCGACATCGAGGACTTCATGCTCTACCGCCGCACTCCGAGGAAGCCCTCGTGAGCGGCGTCGCGGCCGGCGATCGGCCCGCGCCCGCCGCCGCGCGCGACCTTCAGCGCGCGCTCGCTGCAGCGGCCTGGGGGGCGCTGGCGGCCCTGCTGGCCGTGATTCTGGCCAGCCTCTTTCGAGTGCAGTCGGTGCCCTGGCCGGTGCCGCTCGCGCTCTTGGCGTTTGCCGCATTCGCGGCCTGGCGGCCGGCGGCCGCGCTGCTGGTCGTCGCCGCGGCAACGCCGCTCGCCGGTGTCGTCGGTCACTACTGGAGCTATCAGGTCGCCTGGGCCGAAGCCATCGTCATCGCCTTTGCCGCCGGCTGGGCGGTTCGGAGGATCGCGCGCCGGCCCGAAGGGGCCCTCGCGCCGTCGCTGCGGCTGCCGATCAGGATTTTCGCGCTGGTGGTGACGGCCTCTCTCGTCGTCGAGTGCTCTGTCGAACAGATGCGCGTCGGGACCTCCGGGTTCGGCGAGCTGCTCTGGCGCTACTTCTCCCTCGACTACTTCGTCAGCGGCCCCGACCAGTATCTCCACGCCGGCGCCTTGCTGCTCGAAGGCCTGCTGCTGCTGTCGGTGGCGGCGCGGGCAGCCGCGGCCGACGCCGGCGCGGTCGGTCGCCTGGCGCGGGTGCTCGCCGCTGCGACCGCGATCGCGGCGCTCGTCAATCTCGAAGCGCTGGTCGAGAGCGC
>JBDTOB010000440.1:0-3314 GCA_039933435.1 Acidobacteriota bacterium
TCGGGATCCGATGCCGCCGCGCGAACTGCGATCCCTGGGTCCCTTTTCCGGACCCCGGCAGTCCGACCAGCACGACGTTCAGCGACACCCTGCGATCTCCTCGGCCGAGGCCGTGAAAAGGCCGTGAAACGGAAGACACCTGCCGACGCGCGCGGCCAGCTGAGGCGCATCGGGCCAGAAGGGTACCACAGGGTTGACAGCCGCACTACACAACTGCATAGTTGATTAGTTGATTAAAGGAGAGAGCGACGCATGACGACCCCAGCTTCCACCCTGACGCCGCAAGCGCTCGACGCCCTGACCCGGAGCAGAACCGACGTGCGGCTGCTCGACGTGCGCACCTCAGGCGAATATGCCGCCGAGCACCTGCCCGGCTCCTACAACCTGCCGCTCGATGTGCTGCCCGACCACGGCAGCGCCCTGCGCGGAGTGGACGGCCCGGTGGTGCTGGTCTGCCGGAGCGGACAGCGCTCGCGGAAAGCCGAAGCGGTGCTCGCGGCCGCCGGGCTGCCGACCCTCCACGTGCTCGACGGCGGGCTGCAGGCGTGGGACGCGGCCGGTCTGCCGGTCCGCCGCGGCAAGGGCCCGATCTCGCTCGAGCGGCAGGTGCGCATTGCCGCCGGCGGCCTCGCACTCGTGGGCGGGCTGCTCGCCTTGCTGGTTTCACCGCTGTTTGCGATCATCCCGGCCTTCATCGGCGGCGGGCTGGTGTTCTCGGGGGTCACCGACACCTGCGGCATGGCCGTGGTGCTCTGCCGCCTGCCATACAACCGCGCCGCGGCGGTCGATCCCGACGCCGTGGTGCGCGCGCTGCTCTCCGGACGGAGCGCCGCGACCGCATGAGCCTGCTCGCCTACCTGCTGGCGGTCGGCATCGGCATCGTCCTCGGAGCGCTGGGCGGCGGCGGATCGATCCTGGCGGTACCCATCTTCGTCTACGTGCTCCACACCGATCCCAAGATCGCCATCGCGATGAGCCTGCCGGTCGTCGGTCTCACCAGCCTGGCGGGGGCCGGGGGACACTGGCGCGAGGGACACCTCGACCTCAAGCAGGCGCTGCTGTTCGGCGCGGCGGCGATGGCGGGCGCCTACCTGGGAGCCCGCCTCGCCGCGTGGGTCACGGGCGGCATGCAGCTGGCGGCGCTGGCGGTGGTGATGGCCGCCGCCGCCGTCTCGATGCTGCGGCGCAAGCGGCCGGTCATCGCGGCCGAGCCTGCCTCCGTGACCCGCACGCGGATCATCAGCGGCGTCACCGGCGCCGCCATCGGCGTGCTGACCGGCCTGCTTGGCGTCGGCGGCGGTTTTCTGTTCGTGCCGGCGCTGGTGCTGTTCGGCGGCCTGCCGATGAAGCAGGCGGTCGGGACCTCGCTGCTCGTGATTGCCATGAGCTCGGCGGCGGGATCGCTCGGCTATATCGGGCGCGTGCCGATCGACTGGGGCATTGTCGCGCGCTTCACCGCCGCCGCCGTCGCCGGGATTGCGGCCGGCGTCTACGTCGTCCGGTTCGTGCCCCATCGCACCCTGCAGCGGGCGTTCGGAGTGTTCCTCCTGGTGGTCGCGGGCTGGATGCTGTATCACAACCTGCCTGCGCTCCGCCCGGCATCGGGCCATTCGGCAGCGCCGGGCATCGCGGAGATCCACACATGATGCTGTTCAAACGCTTCTACGACACGCAGCTCGCCCAGGCGAGCTACCTGATTGGGTCGATCGAGACCAAGCAGGCGATCGTCATCGACGCGAACGTCGACATCGACCAGTATCTCGAGGCCGCGGCGCAAGAGGGGCTGTCGATCACCCACGTCGCCGAGACCCATATCCATGCGGACTTCGTGTCCGGCAGCCGCGAGCTCGCGGCGCGCACCGGTGCCTCGCTCTATCTCAGCGACGAAGGGGACGCCGACTGGAAGTATGCGTTTGCCCGCGCCGCGCGCGCCACGCTGCTCAGGAACGGCGACGGCTTCGCGGTTGGCAGCCTTCACATCGAGGCGCTGCACACCCCCGGCCACACGCCGGAGCACCTCACGTTCCTGGTGACCGACACCACGGCCGCGACGGAGCCGATCGGCGCGGTCACCGGCGACTTTCTCTTCGCCGGCGACGTCGGCCGGCCCGACCTCCTCGAGCGCGCCGCCCGCATGGCAGGCACGATGGACGCGGCCGCGAGGACGCTGTTCAGGAGCCTGCAGGAGTTCCGGCGTTTCCCGGACTCGCTGCAGATCTGGCCGGGGCACGGCGCCGGGTCCGCCTGCGGCAAGGACATCGGCGCGATGCCGCAGAGCACGCTCGGGTATGAACGGCAGACCAACTGGGCGTTCCTCGTCAGCGACAAGGACGAGTTCGTCCGCCGCGTCCTTGCCGGGCAGCCGGATCCACCCCGCTATTTCGCCGAGATGAAGCGCGTCAACAAGGCGGGGCCGGCGCTGGCCATCACCCGCTTCGACGATCGCGTTGCCGCCGGTGCCCTGGTGATCGACACGCGCAGCGCCGAGGCCTACGCCGCGCGGCACATTCCCGGCACGCTCAACATTCCACTCAACCAGAGCTTCGTCACCTGGGCCGGCTGGCTGCTTCCCTACGATCGGGATCTGGTCCTCATCGCCGGTGACGACAGCGGCTGCGGCGAGGACGCCAGACGCAGCCTGGCGTTGATCGGGCTCGACCGCGTCGTCGGCTGCTTCGACAGCGCCATCTTCGATGCCTGGGAGGCGGACGGCCGCGCCAGCGCGGGTGTGCCGCGCATCGACGCCGGCTCGCTGGCCGCCGGGCTCGCCGACGACGCGCTCGCGGTCGTCGACGTGCGCTCGCCGGGCGAATGGGCCGCGGGACACATTCATGGCGCGATCAATATTCCCCTCGGCGATCTTCCGGACCGGCTGAACGACGTCCCGGCCGACCGCCCGGTGGTCGTCCACTGCCAGGGTGGAACGCGGTCCGCGATCGCCGCCAGCCTGCTGCAACGCGACACGACGGCGATGGTGATCAACCTCGCGGGAGGGTTCAAGGAATGGCAGGCGGCAGGACAGTCTTCGGAGCGCGTCAAGGCAGAGGCGGCGCACCACCAGTGAAGCTGAACGACAAGCTCTTCGAGGGGATCGCGGAACGCTTCAAGGTACTGGGCGAGCCAGGGCGGCTGCGGATTCTGGACGCGCTTCGCGACGGCGAGCTGACGGTCGGCGATCTCGTGGAGAAGACCGGGCTCAATCAGGCCAACCTGTCCAAGCACCTGCAGCTGCTGCACGTGCTCGACTTCGTCGCGCGCCGCAAGCACGGGCTGTTCGTCTACTACCAGCTCGCCGACGACAGCGTCTTCAAGCT
>JBDTOB010000441.1:0-3303 GCA_039933435.1 Acidobacteriota bacterium
CCGCCGCCGCCGGGCAGGTTGGTCCCGGTCGAGGACAGTCCGTACGAGCAGCCGGCCGCCTGCGTCACGGTGAACGTCTGTCCGGCCGCGGTGATGACGGCCGAGCGCGCGGGACCGGTGTTGGCGGTTGCCGAAAAGGTCACGGTGCCGCCGCCGCTGCCGGAGGCGCCGGAGACGATGGCCAGCCAGTCGGCGTCCTCGTTGGCGGACCAGGCGCAGCCGCCGGACGTCTGCACGCTGAAGGATCCCTGGCCGCCCGCGGGATCGATGGCGGCGCTCGACGGGGCCAGCGCAAACGTGCAGCCCTGCCCCTGATTGACGGTGAAGGTGCGGCCCGCGATGGTGACCGAGCCTGAACGGTTCGGCCCGGTCGTCGAGGCCACCGCCAGCTGCACCGTCCCGTTCCCGGACCCCTGCGATCCCGAAACCACGCTGATCCACGGCGTATTGCTCGCCGCCGTCCACACGCAGGCCGATCCGGCCGACACCCCGACCGACAGGTTGCCGCCCGCGGCCGGCACAGACCCGCTGTCGGGAGCCAGCGCGTAGGTGCACCCCTGGCCCTGGGTGACGGTGAACGGCAGGCCGGCAATCGTCAAGACCGCGGATCGCGTCGGGCCGCTGGTGGGCGCCACCGTGAACAACACCGTCCCCGGCCCGCTGTTCGACGCCTCGCCCGAGGTGAACCTGATCCAGTCGGTGCCGCCCGACGCCGCCCAGGTGCAGCCGGCGCCGGTCGCCACCGCGACGCTGCCCGTTCCCCCCTCCGACCCGGTCTGGAACGTCGCCGGACTGATCGCGTAACTGCAGCCCTGCGACTGCGTGACCACGAAGCGGCGGCCCGCAACCGTGATCCCGCCGGTTCGCGGCGGCCCGGTGGTGGGGGCGGCGTCGAACAGGACCACGCCCGTCCCCGTGCCGCTGGCGCCGGATCGGATCGTCAGCCAGCCGGCATCCGATACCGCCGTCCAGCCGCAGAGCGCACTCGATGCCCGGACGTCAATCCGCCCGGAGCCGCCGGCGGGGTCGACGTTCGCCGCCTCCTGCGCGAGAGTGATGGTGCATTCGCCCGCGGCCTGGACGATTTCCGCCCTGGCGTTGTTGAGGACGATGGCGCCGCGTCGAACCGCGGGATCG
Source organism: Acidobacteriota bacterium (assembly GCA_039933435.1). Taxonomy (GTDB): domain Bacteria; phylum Acidobacteriota; class Vicinamibacteria; order Vicinamibacterales; family 2-12-FULL-66-21; genus JALZOC01. The sequence continues at coordinate 1,138 of JBDTOB010000441.1, forward strand.
GGATTGGCGGCGGCCTCGAACTGCACCGCGCCGTCACCCTGGCCGCTGGTCCCCGACTTGATGCTGAGCCAGGCGGTTTCGGACGCCGCCGACCAGGCGCACTCCCGCGCCGTGACGACCGCGACCTGACCGCCGCCGCCGGCCGATGGCAGCGGTGATTCCGGCGCGCTGACCGTGACGGCGCACTTCGAGACCGATCCCGGCGATGTGATGGTCGTGCTGGCGGACGAACCGCATCCGGCCGCCATGACCAGCCCGACGGCGGCCGACAGCGTCAGCACGCGGCGTCGCCAATGCTCGAGGTGGGGTCGGAGGCAATCAGGCATGACAGACGGATATCGCCACCAGTCCCTTCAAGACTTCGGCCAACCGGCGATTCGTGGTTCTGCCCCTACCGCAACAACGGGTAAGCACATCCGTGACGAGCGCCGTATGCAAAAAGTACGGAGCTCTGAGGCGCGTTCCGGTTTTCTGACGAATCGGGGATGATGTGAAGATGCGTTCGACTGTCCACCGCTGGTCGGCGCGGCTTGTTCTGCTGGCGCTTGTCCTTGCCCCGACCGCGTCGGCCCAGACCCGACCGCCGGGCGCCATCGAGCCGTCCGAGCTGCGCGACTGGCTCGGCTTCATCGCCTCGGATGAGCTGCAGGGGCGGCAGGTGTTCACCGAAGGCCTCGGCCTCGCCGCCGAGTACATCGCCGAGCACCTCGCCGAATGGCACGTCAAGCCGATGGGCGATGCCGGCACCTACTTTCAGACGGTCAAGGTACTTGGCGTCCGGACCACCAGCCACGCGTCGGTGACGCTCGAGATCAACGGCCAGCGCCGCACCTTCAAGGACGGGGAAGGGGTGACGTTCCCGCGGAAGATGGGAGGGACGCAGACCATCCGCAGCCACGAGGTCCAGTTCGTCGGCTACGGCGTTCAACTGCCGTCGGCGCATCTCGACGACTATACCGATGTCCAGACCGCCGGCAAGATCGTGGTGTTTCTCGGCCAGGGGCTGGACGTCCCGGACCTTTCCTACCGGCTGCTGAACGCGCGCTCGCGCAACGCTCTCGCCAAAGGCGCGGCCGCCACCATCGGGCCGGTCTCGAACGTGCGGCCACGCCCGAAATCCGCGTCCGACGCAGCGACCGACAACGGCGACTTCACCACCACCGAGCGCTACGACCGGCCGACGGCTCCGGTGCTCACCGCCAGCGACGACTTTTACGAGTTCCTCTTCAGCGGGTCGGGCGTGAAGTACGGGGACCTCAAGGACAAGGCAGCCCGCCGCGAGCCGCTGCCACGGATCTCGCTCGCCAACGTCACCCTCACCATCAACGTCGACGCCGACTACGCCGTCGTCCGCACCCGTTTCACCCGCAATGTCGTCGGCAGCATCGCCGGCACCGATGCCGCGCTCAGGGACACCTACGTCGCCTTCGGCGCGCACTACGACCACATCGGCTACGTCGAGGGGGCCGACGGTCCTGGGCGGGGCGTCGGCCTGTTCTCCACCACCTGCCCGGGGCAGGCCCGCGACACCCCGCGGCCAGACGATGTCATCAACAACGGGGCGGACGACGACGGGTCGGGGACGGTGGCGCTGATGGCGCTGGCGAAGGCGTTCGCGCTGGGGCCGAAGCCGAAGAGCTCACTGCTGTTCGTGTGGCATTCGGGAGAGGAAGCCGGGCTCTACGGGTCGCGTTACTACGCCGACCACCCGATCGTGCCGCTCAATCGGATCGCGGCGCAGCTGAACATCGACATGATCGGGCGGAACCGGTGCGACGACCCGGCGCAGGAGAACACCGTTTATCTGGTGGGGTCGGACCGGATCAGCAGCGAGCTGCACAACCTGAACGAGGACGCCAACGGCGCCCTCGCCCGGCCGCTCAGCCTCAACTACGAGCTCAACGATCCCGCCGATCCGGAGTCCATCTACACGCGCAGCGATCACTACAGCTACGCCTCGAAGGGGATTCCGATCATCTTCTACACGACCGGCCTGCACCGTGACTATCACTTCGTCACCGATGAAGTGTCGAAGATCGACTTCGCCAAGCTGGCCCGCGTCACCGAGCTGGTCTACGCGACCGGCGCCCGCGTCGCCAACCTCGGCCACCTGCCCGCCCGCGACAACAAGGGCCCGCGCAAAGGGCGCGGCGCCGGCGGCCGGGT
>JBDTOB010000442.1:0-3297 GCA_039933435.1 Acidobacteriota bacterium
TTGCCGTCGGCCTCGCACTTGAAGCGCAGCGACATCCAGAAATCCTTGTAGGTCTTCTCGGTGCGCAGGTAGCCATAGGCCGACGTTACCCCCTGGCCGTGGATGGTGCCGTCTTCGACGGTCCACTTCTCCTTGCCGACCTCGACCCAGTTGGTCAGGTCCTTGCCATTGAAGAGGTCCACCCACTGCTCACCGGGGAGCAGCGGCCGGTCGCGCGGCACCTGCGCCGAGGCGGTGGCAGGGAGGCCGGCGACGAGCAGGGTGGCCGAGAGCAGGGAGAACGACACCATCGAGCGCACGGATGTGATTGAACGCATGCAAAATCCTCGGAAGGGGGACACTCATCTTTAGCGTAAGTCGCTGATTACAGGCCCTTATACTATTTCAGAACCCGATCGTGGAGGAACCCCTTTGAACCGTCTATCCGCCGGCCTGGCCCTGACCGGCCTGTTGCTGTGCAGCGCCGCGGCCGCCGCGGCCCGTCAGGCCGCCGCCCCGGCGGCGGCCGTCGTCCGCTTCCGCAACGTCGCCGCCACCGCGGGGATGCGCTTTGTCTACCAGCACTCTCCGACGCCCGAGAAGTACTACATCGAAAGCGCCCCCGCCGGCGTCGCGGTCTTCGACTACAACGGCGACGGCAAGCCGGACATTTTCTTCACCAACGGGGCGCGGACGCCGTCGCTCGACAAGACCGGCGAGCCGTTCGCCAACCGCCTGTTTCGCAACGACGGCGGGATGAAGTTCACCGACGTCACCGCCGAGGCCGGCGTCCGCGGCGTCGGCTATGCGATGGGCGCGGCGGCGGCCGACTACGACAACGACGGCCACGTGGATCTCTTCGTTGCCGGCGTGCGCCAGAATCAGCTGTTGCGCAACCGCGGCGACGGCCGCTTCGAGGACGTCACCGCGAAGGCCGGCATCGCCAGCGGCGACTGGGCGGCCGCGGCCGGCTGGTTCGACTACGACAACGACGGCCGGCTCGACCTGCTGGTCGTCAATTACGTGCAGTGGTCCGCCGACAACAACCGCTACTGCGGCGACCAGGCGCGCGGCGTCCGCACCTACTGCCACCCGCGGTTCTCGCAGGGGCTGCCGAACCGGCTGTATCACAACAAGGGAGACGGCACCTTCGAGGACGTCTCCGAGCGCTCCGGACTGCTGAAGTACATCGGCAAGGGCATGAGCGTCGCCTTCGCCGACTACGACCACGACGGCCGCCTCGACGCCTTCATCACCAACGACACCGTGCCGAACTTCCTCTTCCACAACAAGGGGGACGGCACCTTCGCCGACACCGCGCTGCTCGCAGGCGTCTCGGTCCCAGAGTCCGGACGGCCGGTCTCCGGCATGGGCACCGACTTCCAGGATTACGACAACGACGGCTGGGAGGATCTGACCTTTACCGCGCTGGCAGGGGAAACTTTTCCGCTCTTCCGCAACGACACCCACGGCGGCTTCGTCGAGACCACGCAGCCCAGCGGCATCGCCCGGCTCACTTCGAAACTGTCCGGCTGGTGCATCGTCCAGGCCGACTTCGACAACGACGGCCGCAAGGACATCTTCACCGCCAACTCGCAGGCCAACGACCGCATCGGGGAGACCGAGAGCTCGAGCTGGAAGCAGCCCAACAGCCTCTTCCTCAACGCCGGCCAGGGACGCTTCGTCGACGGCACGCCAGGCTCCGGGCTTGCCGAGGCGGTTGCCGCCCACCGCGGCTGCGGCGTCGCCGACTTCGACGGCGACGGCCGCCTCGACGTCGTCGTCCTCACCCTTGGCGAGCCGGCCGAGCTCTGGCAGAACCAGACGACGACACCGGCGCACTGGCTGATCGTCAAGCCGATCGGCACCAGGTCAAACCGTGACGGCATCGGCGCCCGCGTCATCGTCGGCAATCAGGTGAGGACGATGACCACCGCGGTGGGCTATGCGTCTTCGTCACACGCGGGCGTGCACTTCGGCCTCGGCGGCGCCGCCACCGTGCCGCGGATCGAGGTGCAGTGGCCGTCCGGCGCCCGCCAGGTGATCGAGAACGTCAAGGCGGACCGGGTGCTCGAGGTGAAAGAAGAGTAGCTTCCAGCTCTCGGCTCCCAGCTACCGGCTTCCTCAAGGGAATAGATAGCCCGGAGCCTGAAGCTGGGAACTGGGGCTGGCAGCTGGAAGCTGGGAACTGGAAGCTGGTCTACTGTGGTGCCTCGATACTCCGCTCGGCGGTCGCGGCGGCGCGTTCCTGGGCGGCGCGCTGGAGGGTCTGGCTCCGCTCGAGCAGCGCCTCGGCCTTGTCCTTCTGCCCGGTGCCTGAATAGGCGCGGGCAAGCTGGACGTGGAGGCTGCCGTCGGTGTCGCCCGCAAGCCGGGCTTCGAGCAGTGGAATCGCGGCCGCGAAATCTCCCTTGAGCACGTAGGCCCGCCCCAGCGACAGGCTGGGCATGGGATCGGCGGGGTCGCGACTGACGGCGCGCTGCAGGAAGGGGATGGCCGTCTCCGGCTGCTGGAGCTGCAGCAGCGAGTCGCCGAGCAGGGTCAGCAGCCGCGGATCATCCGGATTGGCCGCGACCAGCGGCCGCAGCGTCGTCGCTGCCTGTTCGTAGTCGTGGGCGGAATAGTAGGCGGTGGCGAGATCGTCGAGCAGGTTCGGGTCGTCCTTGGCGAAGCCGAGCGCGGCCTTGAGCTCGGCGATCGCATCGGTGTAGCGGCGCTGGCCGATCGCCAGCGTCGCGTGCACCTCGCGGCGCTCGCGCGAGTCCGGGAGCTGGTCGAGCCGCTTGAACGACGCCAGCGCCAGCTCGGTGGCGGCCCGCACCCTCCAGTAGCGCGACTCCAGGTCGGCGCCGGCCATCGCCGCGGTCAGGGCGGGGAGATAGCGGCCCGCCCGGAACTGGCAGAGCGCCCGGCGCCGGACGCAGGCGGCCGGCGTCAGCCCCCCCTTGGCGCGCTCCGTGGCCGCCCAGTCCGGATGTTTGGAGAGCTCGTAGATTCGGGCGATCGAGTCGTGGATCGACACCATCGACGGCAGGCGCTCGAGCGCGGCGCGCTGGAGCGCGAACGAGTCGGTCAGCCGGCCGTCTGCCAGCAGCGCGTCGGCCACCAGCAGCTGCCGCCACGGGGAATCGTCCGGCTCGGTGCTGAAGGTAGCCATGGCGTCCTGGGTGAGGGCGTTGTAGGCGTGGCCAAGGGCATACCAGCCCTCGGGCGCCGCGGGGGCGATGCGGGTGACGTCGCGCAGCGCCGCCACGGCGTCGTCTATCCGGCCGGTGTCGGCGTAGGCCTGCGCCAGCAGCCGCCGGCTCTCGACGTCCG
>JBDTOB010000443.1:0-3291 GCA_039933435.1 Acidobacteriota bacterium
AGATCTTCACGCTCTACTGCAACCAGATGTACTTCGGCCACGGCGTCTACGGCGTGCAGGCGGCGTCGCAGCTCTACTTCGGCAAGCCGGCGAAAAATCTGACGCTCGAGGAAGCGGCGCTGATCGCCGGCATCCTGCAGGGCAACGTCCGCCAGAGCCCGTACGTGAACATGGACGCGGCGCTGCGCCGCCGCAACTACACGCTCGGGCGGATGGCCGAGGTCGGGTTCATCTCCGCGGCAGAGGCCGAAGAGGCGAAGCAGAAGCCGATCACGCTGCGGGGAGAGCCGTCGGGACAGCCCTCGGTCGCGCCGTACTTCCTCGAGGAGGTCCGCAAGGAGCTCGAGGCACGCTACGGCGCCAAGCGGCTCTACGAGAGCGGCCTGGCGATCCAGACGGCGCTCGACGTGCCGCTGCAGGAGGCCGCCAACCGCGCCCTCGACGACGGGCTGCGCCGGATCGACAAGAAGCGCGGCTTCCGCAAGCCGCGGCGCAACGTCATCGCCGAGGGACATCCGCTGGCGACGTTCCGGCACGCGCGCTGGGATCACCCCATCAAGGCGGCCGACGTCGTCCCGGCGGTGGTCACGGCGGCGGACGGTGCGGTGATTGAGCTGCGCGCCGGAGACCTCCGCGTCACCGTGGACCGCAAGGGCTTCGCCTGGACCGGCAAGACCGCCGGCTCGCAGCTGGTCACGAAGGGGGATCTCGTCGAGGCGCGGCTCCTGACCCTCGACGACCAGGCCCACACCGCCACCGCCACGCTCGAGCAGCCGCCGCTCGTCGAGGGGGCGGTGCTGGCGATCGACAACCGGACCGGCCGGGTCAAGGCGATGATCGGCGGCTTCAGCTTCGAGCGCAGCAAGTTCAACCGCGCGACGCAGGCGCTCCGGCAGGTCGGCTCCGCCTTCAAGCCGATCGTCTACACCGCCGCCATCGACCGCGGCTACACGCCGACGACGATGATCCTCGATGCGCCGACGAGCTTCGCCGGAGCCGCCGGCTCCCCGGCCTACGCGCCGCTCAATTACGACCACAAGTTCGAAGGGGAGATCACGCTGCGTCATGCGCTCGAGGAATCGCGCAACGTGCCGGCGGTGCGGGTGATGGAGCAGCTCGGGCCGCGGCAGGTCATCTCGTATGCGCGGCGGCTGGGGCTCGAGTCCCCGATCCCGCCCTACCTGGCGGTCGCCCTCGGTGCGGCCGAAGCGACCCTGACGGAGATGACCAGCGCCTATTCCGCGTTCCCCAATCAGGGCGTGCGGATGCGGCCGTACTCAATCCTCAAGGTCGCCGACCGGGAAGGGAATCTGCTCGAGGAGAATCGTCCGGAGCCGAAAGACGCCATCCGCTCCGACACCGCCTATGTGATGACCAGCCTGCTGCGCGGCGTCGTTCAGCGCGGCACCGCCGCCAAGGCGGCGTCGCTCAACTGGCCGCTCGGCGGCAAGACCGGCACCACCGACGACTACACCGACGCGTGGTTCATCGGCTTCGACCCGGACATCACCCTCGGCGTCTGGATCGGCCTCGATCAGAAGAAGCCGATCGGGCGCAATCAGACAGGCGCGGAGGCCGCGCTGCCGATCTGGATGGACATCATGAAGGCCTGGATCGGCGACCGCAAGGAGGCCCCCGGCTTCCCCGCGCCGGGCAATATCGTGTTCGTCTCGGTCGACAAGGGCTCCGGCAGCGTCACCGATCCCGGGGCCCCGGGCGCCATCCCCGAAGCCTTCATTGCCGGCACCCAGCCCGGCTCGATGAAGCAGTAAGCCGCTAGTCTTCGTCCGGCACGGCCTGGCCAAGCGTTCCGGCGGCCTTGCGCATCAGGTAGGTCTTGATGAAGACGTCGATGTCGCCGTCGAGCACCCGGTTGACGTCGCCGACCTCCTCCTTCGTCCGATGATCCTTGATCAGCTGGTACGGGTGCAGCACGTAGCTGCGAATCTGGCTGCCGAAGGCGATGTCCTTCTTCTCCCCGCCGAGCTGATCGAGCTTGGCCTGCTGCTCCTTGAGCTTGAGGTCGTAGAGCCGCGACTTGAGCACCTTCATCGCCGAGTCGCGGTTGCGGTGCTGCGATCGCTCGTTCTGCGACGAGACCACGATGTTGGTCGGGAGATGGGTAATCCGGACCGCCGAGTCGGTGACGTTGACGTGCTGCCCGCCGGCGCCGCTGGATCGATAGGTGTCGATCCGCAGGTCCTTGTCCTCGATCTCGACGTCGACGTCCTCGGGCAGTTCCGGCCAGACGAAGACCGACGCAAACGAGGTGTGCCGCCGCGATGCCTGATCGAACGGCGAGATCCGCACCAGCCGGTGCACGCCCGCCTCGGCCAGCATCATGCCGTAGACGTAGTCTCCGGTGATCGTCATCGTCGCGCCCTTGATGCCGGCTTCGTCGCCGGGCTGGAGATCGATGACGTCGCGCTTGAAGCCCCGCCGCTCCGTCCAGCGCAGGTACATCCGCAGCAGCATCTCCGCCCAGTCCTGCGATTCGGTGCCGCCGGCGCCGGGATGGATGGTAACGATGGCGTTCTTGCGATCATGCTCGCCGCCGAGCATCTTCTTGGTTTCGCCGGCGTCAACCGTGGTCCCGAGCTCGTCGAGGCCGCGTCCCAGATCCTCGAGGACCGGCTCCCCCGCCTCCATCCACTCCACCAGGACTGCCAGGTCCTCGACGCGGCGGCGCAGCGAATCCGAGAGCTTGAGATCCTCTTCGAGGCGGCGGCGGCGCTGCAGCAGCTTCTGCGCGCCCGCCTGATCCTTCCAGAAATCGGGCTCGGAGACGCGCTGCTCTATCGTCGCCAGTTCCTGTGCGGGGCGGGCGGCGTCAAAGATAGCTCCGCAGATCGGAGGCTCGCCGGGCGAGGTCCTGATATCTGCGAAGCTGTTCATCCAGTTGAAGGGGCATGGGGGACCATTCTATCAAGGGGCTGCGACAAAGTGCCACGGTGCCGGGGTGCCGCGGCGCCAAAGAGCGGCGTCAGGGTGCGGTGAAGGCGTGCTTGCGGCGGCGGGTGGCGACGAGCGCCGCCACCGTGACCATCAGCGACAGCCAGGCGACCAGGTCGCCGGTGCGGCCGTAGACGGTGCGGTCGGTCAGGAAACGGAGTTCCTCCACCCGCACCGCGGGCTCGAAGAGCGCGGTTTTGGCCAGCACCCGACCGTAGGGATCGACGAATCCGCTGATGCCGGTGTTGGCGGCGCGCGCCAGATAGCGGCCCTGCTCGATGGCACGCATCGCGGCCTGATCCCAGTGCTGGTAGGCGGCCGACGATCGGCCATACCACG
>JBDTOB010000444.1:0-3289 GCA_039933435.1 Acidobacteriota bacterium
CGGTGGTGGCGCCGGTCGCGCCGGCCCCCGGCAGCCCGATGCCGGTGCAGCAGCCCGGCACGTTCCAGACCGAGCGGGCGAAGCTCGAAGCGGCGCTGCCCAGGTTCCAGGAGGCCTACGACCGCTATCCGAACACCAGTGCCGGGATTGTGGCCCGGTATCACGCCGCCGGCACGCTCGCCTCGCTCGGCCGCCTGGCGGAGGCGGAGAGCCGCTACCAGGAAGTGATCGACAAGGCCGGCAGCCGGATCTACGGTCGCACCGGCCGTCTCGGGCTCGCGCAGGTGCAGGTCGCGCAGGGGAAGTACGAGCCGGCCATCGCCATCTACCAGCAGCTGACGACCGACACGACCTCGCAGATCCCCGTGGACGGCGTGCTGATGGAACTGGGGCGCGCCTATCTCAAGGCGGGCAAGAAGTCGGAAGCGGCGCACGCCTTCACGCGCGTGGTCGAGGAGTTTCCGCAGTCGCTGTATGCGGCGGATGCCCGGCGGGAAATGGAAGACGCGAAGAAGAGCTGACCGGGCGGGAAGACCCGGGACGGCTTACGCCGTCCGGGTCCGGCCCGCGGCTTCCAGCGTCAGATCGCTGGGCGCCGCCTGACGCGAAGGCTCGACCATCAGGCGCAGCGCGTACTCGGCCGGCGCGCCGGTCGCGTCGCTGACAGATCCCACCCTGAACACCGCCGACAGCACGCTGGACTTGCGCAGCGGCGCCGGCAGGTCCGTCCGCGAGCGCGCGGCGCGATCCACCTGGAAATAGACCAACCGGTATAACGGAATCGGCGCCCCGCCAAGGCACGAGACGCTGACGCCATGCGCGCTGACGTCGCGCGTCACGACCGACGCCATCCGCGTGCTGCCTTTGGCGTCCTTCCACAGAATCTGGCCGGGGACCTGGACCGGATAGCGGTCGTCCATCCGCTTCTCGTAGCGGGTGCTGCCCTGAACGAGACGAAGATGCTGTTCCATGGGAGCGGTTCCTTGTGAAAGCATGGTAACCAGATATGTATCAAGGTGCACGCCCGGAATCCTGCCCGATCGCTTATCTGATCGCCTGAGCTCGTAAGTCTTTCTGTTTCATATATTTAAACAGCCATTTTCGAGTCAGGCAAAACGAGGAGTAATGGATATTATATATCCAAGTAGCTCCGTACCGTATATTTCGTATCCATTGTCGCGTCGGGATTGCGGACATCATCGGGTCCCGGCCGCACCGGGTGCGATGCCGAGCCGATCCATTTTCAGGTAGAGGCCGCGCCGGGTAAGGCCAAGCAGCCGCGCGGTTTCCGAGACGTTGCCGGCGGCGCGCTCGAGCGTCGATTGGATCATGTCCCGCTCGACTTTTTCCACGGCGGCGGCGAGCGTCGGCTGGCGGTTGCGGGCGCGGGCGGCGTCGAGCGGCAGGCCCTTCGCGCCAAACGCCGCCGAGAGCAGGTCGGGAGTGATCAGCCCGGCCGGCGAGGCCATCGCCACCGCGCGCTGGATTTCGTTGCGCAACTGGCGGACGTTGCCCGGCCACGGAAAGGTGTCGAACAGGTCCAGCGTGTCGGCGCTCAGGCGGACGCCCGGCTTGGCGAGGCGCTCGCAGGCCTCGCGGAGGAAGAACGTGCTCAGATGCGGGATTTCCTCGCGGCGGTCCCGCAGCGGCGGCACGTGCATGTGGATGACGCTGAGGCGGTAGAAAAGATCTTCGCGGAACGTCCCCTCGCCGACCCGGCTTTCGAGATCGACGTTGGTGGCGGCGACGACCCGCACGTCCACCCGCTGCGGACGCGTGTCACCGACCGGCAGCACTTCCCCCTGCTCGAGAAACCGCAGCAGCTTCGGCTGCACGTCGAGCGGCAGATCGCCCACTTCGTCCAGGAACAGCGTGCCGCCGACGGCCGTGCGCAGCACGCCGGGCTGGTCCGCGACCGCGCCGGTGAAGCTGCCGCGGCGATGTCCGAACAGCTGGCTGTCGGCCAGCTCCCGCGTTGCGCTGGTGCAGTTATAGGGCAGGAACATGTGCTCGGCGCGCGGCGATCCGGCGTGAATCGCGCGGGCGACCAGGTCCTTGCCGGTCCCGCTTTCGCCGGTAATCAGCACCGTCAGGTCGTTCCCCTGCATCCGCTGAATCTGATCCGCGACCCGCTGCATCGCGGCGCTGGCGCAGACGAAGCCTGGCAGCAGCGGCTCGAGCGGACGCTCCAGGGCGCCCGAGGCCCCCTCGACCGGCCGCTCGCGCGCCAGGCAGAGGTCGAACCCCTGGCGCAGCACCGCCGCCAGGGTCCGGAAGCGCTGCAGCGCCGAGGCGGTGACCGGGCGGGCCGAGGCCAGCACGGCAAAGCGCGCCCCCTCGGGCGCCCGGCCAATCGCCTCGATCACCAGCACGCCAGGGCCGCCGGTGCTTCGCAGCGCCGCCTGCGCCAGCGCCCTTGCGCTGTCGTGATCGCATCCCGCGACGGAGAGAAGGACAATCTGTCCGTTGGCGCCGTGCACGAACAGCGCCGCCGCCTGGGCGTCGCACGCTTCGAGCAGCGCCGTGGCCCCCTCCCGCGCCAGCAGCGCCGGCATCGCCGAGGCGTCCACGATCCGCCGCACCAGCGCGTCGTCGCCGTCCATCTGCACGCCGAGGTACCCGACCGCGGCGGTGCTCGGCGCATGCTGCAGCGCGGCGCGCGCCTGTTCGAGATCGGGGCTGGCGCCCAGTGACTCGAACACTGCCGCCGCGGCGGTGAGGAAGCGGTTGGCGCGCGATCGCGCCCCCGCGGCGGCCGCCAGCCGTCCGAGCTCCAGATGGCTCAGGCCCGTCTGGTATCCCTCGCCGAGCAGATCGAACACGCTGACGCTCTGTCCGAAATCGTGATACGCGTCGGTGGCCCGCCCGGCCGCGGCGTGGAGGCGGCCGCGCAGCCGCAGAAATTCCCCCCAGGTCCCGGTCATGGCGCCAGGCTGCACCTGCGGCGCGACCTCGTCGAGCCGCTGCTGCGCGGCGTCGGTACGCTCGAGCGCCAGCAGCGCCTCGATGGCGATGAGATCGGCCTGCAGGACGTACTGCGCCGGTGCGTCGTCGGCCGCCGCCACCTCGGCCGCGACCGCCAGCGCCGTCTCGGCATCGCCCCGGCGCAGCGCCAGACGCGCCTCGAGCGCGCGCACCGACCACTGATACCAGCGGCTGGCAAGCGTCTGGCCGTACGCCTCGCGGGCCTTCAGCAGGGCGCGGCTGGCCTGGTCGTGCTCCCCGCGAATCAGGTGAATCTGCGCCAGCGTGTCGAACACCGCGCCGGTCGTCTCGCGCATGAAGTGCA
>JBDTOB010000445.1:0-3285 GCA_039933435.1 Acidobacteriota bacterium
ATGATGAAGATCAGCGGCATGAACATCATCATCTTCTGCTGCATCGGGTCGGCAGACGAGGGTGTCATGCGCGTCTGCACGAACTGGGTGACGCCCATCAGCACCGGGGTGATGTAGAGCGGATCGTGGATCGAGAGGTCGTGAATCCAGCCGATGAACGGCGCGCCACGCAGCTCGATCGCCACCGACAGCATCGAGTAGAAGGCCAGCAGCACCGGGAAGGTGAGCAGCATCGGCACGCAGCCGCTGGCGGGGTTGACCCCGCGCTCGCGGTAGAGGCTCATCATCTCGGTGTTCATCTTCTGCCGCGCCGGATCGGTCATCTTCAGGTTCGCATAACGATCCTGGATGGCCTTGACCTGCGGCTGAATCTCCTGCATCCGCCGCATCGAGACCACGCTCTTGTGGCGCAGCGGGAACATCGCGAGATTGATGAGCACGGTGAGCAGGATGATCGAGAAGCCGTAGTTGCCGACGTAGCCGTTGAGCCACTTGAGCGCGCGCAGCAGCGGCACCACGAGAAAGGCGAACATGCCGAAATCAATCGAGCGCACCAGGTCGCGGTCCACTGAGGCCAGCACGTCGAAGTCCTTCGGTCCGGCGAAGAAGCGCACGTTCTGCGGCGCCGCCTGATAGCGGGCGCTCCAGTCGACGAAGTGCGCAACGGTCTTCTCCGTCCCCTCGACAGGGACCGTCAATGCCCGGTAATCGAGGTGCAGCGGCTGGCCAGGCGTCACGGCCGCCGTCAGGAAGTAGTGGTCATCGGCCCCGGCGAAGCCGAACACTCCGTCCTGCGAGGCATTGTCGGGAATCTTCGCGGTGCCGATGCGGCTGACCTTGCCGTCCTTGTAGAAAATCGGCTGCGGCGGCGGATTGTAGGTGCGCGAGCTGGCGACGACGCCGCTGCCGAGCGCGGGACCCCACTGCACAGCGGGCACGAGATCCTGATTGCCCTGGGTGACCTTGGCGGTGAACACGATGACGTAGGGAGAGGCGGGGGAAAACGTGAAGTCTTTGCGGGCGGTGAGGCCGCTGGCGTCCTGGTACTCGAAGGTGAGTGTCACCGGCTCGGCGCCGACGCTGATGTCCGTGGCGCTTGGCTTGAAGAGCGCGTGATTGAGCGTCGCGGTCACCGCCGGATCCTGGACCGAGAGCGAGAACGGGCGGGTGGAGCCGGCCGGAACCGTCTGGGGCACCAGTTCGAGCGGCCGGCGCTGACCGTTCTCATACTTCTTCAGCTGCCAGCTCTTCAGTACTCCGCCACGGGAAGAGAACACCGCGGAGACCGAGGAGTTCTCGAACGTGACGTCATGCTCCTCGGTGTCGCCCACCAGGGCGGCGGCCGCGGCGGGCGCGGGCGCGGCTTCGGCGGCGGCTTCGCGGGCGGCGGTCTTCGACGCGTCCGTCGAGGGCTCCCCGGGCGCCGCGCTGGTGGCGGTCTTGGGCTGCGGCTTCGGCGGCGGAAACATCGCCTGGTAGCCGTAGAGCACGACAAAGGACAGGATGATCGCGAGAAGAACCCGTTTTTCCATTAATTATGACTATCTGGAGGTGCCGCGTTCGCCCGGGACCGGGTCGAGCCCGTGGGAGCCGAAAGGGTTGCAGCGCGCCAGCCGGCGCGCCGCCAGAAATGAGCCACGAACCACCCCGAACCGCGCCACCGCTTCCGAGGCGTAGTCGGAGCAGGACGGCAGGAAGCGGCAGGATCCGGCGTACAGCGGCGAGAACATCAGCTTGTAGCCGCGGAGCAGCCCCAGCGCGGCGCGCTGCGCTACGGAATACTCAGTTGGCGGCATGGACGGGAGGAGGCAGCCTGGCGGTGCCGCGCTTGAGGGTCTGGTGAAAATCCGCTTCGAGGCTCGAAAACTCAGCATCGAACAGCTCTCGCCGTGGAATCACCACGACATCGAACCCCAGCCCTGACCCGGCGTCTACGAGGTGCCTAAATATCTCTCGAATCAATCGTTTAGCGCGATTTCTGCGGACCGCGTCGCCAAGCTTCCGGGAAGCGACGATACCCAGGCGGCTCCTGCCCACGCCGTTCGGCGCCACGAGGAGCGTGAGGAATCGGCCCTTGGCCCTGAGGGACAGGTCGAACACGCGCTTGAACTCACCCCGGCGCCGGACGCGGCTGGCCTTCGTGAACCGTGCAGAAGGCATGGACATCCTCGCGGAGCGATCCGCGGCGTGCTAGGTGGAGGAGACGGTCAGGCGCTTGCGCCCCTTGGCGCGCCGGCGCTTGAGCACGAGGCGGCCGTTCTTCGTGGCCATGCGCACGAGGAAACCGTGGGTGCGCTTGCGGCGCCTTACGTTGGGCTGGAACGTCACGCTCATGATCGGGATCCCTTACAGCGAGAGAATTACGGCAGAGAAACTTAAATACTACCGATCCCTGACGCCTCTTGTCAATCGCGCGCCGCTCTGAAATCACCCTCCCGCGGGGTTTGTCCGCCGCCCGATCCCTGTGCTACAGTCGCGTTCCTCGCGTGGCCGTAGGGTCTCCCCCCGAAGTTTTCCACAACTGTGGAAAAGATTGTGGAAAAGCGACGGTTTTTGCCACCGCCCGCTCTCAGCCGTCCGGGCCTCTCCCTGGAAGGCCGAGGCGCAAATCCTTGATTTACGGCCTGTTTTTGCACGAAAAACGACTGGTACTCGGGGAATAGCAGTTGCGATCATGACCGGCAGCACCATCTGGGACCAGATCCTCTCCCGCATAGAGACGAAGGTCAATCGTCACATTTTTTACACCTGGTTCAAGCCCGCCACCTTCGTTGCCGACGCCGGGGGCACGCTGCGGATTCGAGTGCCGAACGCCCTCTTCCGCGACTGGCTGACCAAGCACTACGCCGCTGTCCTCGAGGAGGCCCTGACCGAGATTGGCCGCTCCGGATCGTCGATCGCCTTTCTGACTGAAGACGAGCCCGCGGCTGCCCCGCCTCGTCCCGCCGTTGACACCACCGTGCCCGACCGTCCGCCGATGGCCGCCACCGAAGTTACGGATGAGCCTGAAGACGACATCGCCGAGGCAATTCCCGGCAGTCTCGCGCCCCGCTACTCGTTCGACACCTTCATCGTCGGCTCCTCGAACCAGTTCGCCCATGCCGCCTGCCGCGCCGTGGCCGAGGCGCCGTCGCGTTCCTACAACCCGCTGTTCATCTACGGCGGCGTGGGGCTCGGCAAGACGCACCTGATGCACGCCATCGGGCATTACGTCCTCAACCACCTCAAGACGCTCAAGCTCACCTACATCTCGTCGGAGCGGTTCATGAACGAGATGATCAACGG
>JBDTOB010000446.1:0-3285 GCA_039933435.1 Acidobacteriota bacterium
GAACCTACCGCTTGAGCAGCGCGGTCATGGCGTTCTTGTCCACGGCGCGCGCCACCGCCTCGTCGGGCGTGATCAGCCCCTTCTTCACCAGGTCGCTGAGTGCGTCGTTGAGTGCGACCATGCCCTGCGCCCGTCCGACCTGCATCATCGACGGAATCTGGAAGGTCTTGCCCTCGCGAATCAGGTTGCTGATGGCGCCGTTGGTCAGCAGCACCTCGAGCGCCGCAATCCGGCCGCCGCCGACCTTCTTGCAGAGCGTCTGGGCGATGACGCCGCGCAGCGACTCCGACAACATGACGCGAATCTGCGCCTGGCGGTCCGAGGGGAACTGATCGATGACGCGGTCCACGGTCGAGGCCGCGGTGCTCGTATGCAGCGTGCCGAACACCAGGTGGCCGGTCTCCGCGGTCTCGATGGCAATCGCGATGGTCTCGAGATCGCGCAGCTCGCCGACCAGGATCACGTCCGGATCCTCGCGCAGCGCCGCCCGCAGCGCGTCCTTGAACGAGCGGGTGTGGGTGTGGACCTCGCGCTGATTGAGCAGGCACTTCTGGTTCTGGTGCACGAACTCGATCGGGTCCTCGATGGTGATGATGTGGTCGGCGCGGGTCTTGTTGATGTGGTCGATCATCGCGCAGAGCGTCGTCGACTTGCCCGATCCGGTCGGGCCGGTGACCAGCACCAGCCCCTTCTTCAACTGACAGAGCGCCAGCACGTGCGGCGACAGGCCGAGCTGCTCGGCGGTGAGGATCTCGGCCGGGATGACGCGGAAGACCGCGCCGGCGCCCTGGCGATCCTTGAAGACGTTGGCGCGGAAGCGGGCCAGGCCCGAGATCTCGTAGGCGAAGTCGGTGTCGTGCCGCGCTTCGAACTCCGCCTTGTTGATCTGCGGCATGATCTCGGCCAGCAGCTGCACGATCATGTCCGACGAGAGCGGGCCCGCCGAGTCGTGCAGCCGCCGCATCTCCCCGTCCTTGCGCACCATCGGCGGCATCGTCGCGCTCAGGTGCAGGTCGGAGGCCTTCAGTTCGAACATCCGACGGAACATGCCGTTGATGGCCGGTTCGCGCACGGCCGGGGCCGCGGCCACAACCGCCGCCGCCGGCGCGAACGCCTGGGGCGCGGGAGTCGAAAGAGCCGGGGCGCCGGGCGCCGCCGAAGTCAGGGTGTCGAGAGACAGTTCCGCCGTCGATGTCAGCATGGCGCGCTCAAGCGCAAGCGGCATGCCTCGCCACAATCGTAGAATTCGTTAACGTTTCATTGGATGTCAGGCAAGGCGCTGTGCGAAGTTGTTCCGATTCAGCACATCTTCACCGGAATTGTGTACCGGCGTGAGCGGTCAGTAGCGGTAGAAGCCCTGGCCGCTCTTGCGCCCCAGATGGCCAGCCGCGACCATCCGCTTCAACAGCGGGCAGGGACGGTACTTGGGGTCGCCGAGGCCGTCGTGGAGGACGTTCATGATCGCCAGGCAGACGTCGAGGCCGATGAAGTCGGCGAGCGTCAGCGGCCCCATCGGGTGGTTCATCCCCAGCGTCATCACCGCGTCGATCGCCTCCGCGGTCCCCACCCCTTCCATCAGCGCGAAGATGGCCTCGTTGATCATCGGCATCAGGATGCGGTTGGCGATGAACCCGGGATAATCCGCCGCCTCGACCGCCGTCTTGCCGAGTCGCGCGCACAAATCCGCCGCCGTCGCCATCGCTTCGGCCGAGGTCGCCTGGCCGCGAATCAGCTCCACCAGCGCCATCAGCGGCACGGGATTCATGAAGTGCATCCCCAGCACCAGCGCCGGCCGCCCGGTCGCGGCGCCGAGGGTGGTAATCGAGATCGACGAGGTATTGGACGACAGCACCACATCGGGACGGGTGATCCGATCGAGGCGGCGGAAGAGGTCGCACTTCACCGCGGCATCCTCGACCACGGCCTCGACGACGAAGTCGACGTCGGCGAACGCGTCCATCGCGGTGCCGGTGGTCAGCCGGCCGAGCGCCTGGTCGCGTTCGGCGGGGGAGAGGCGCCCCTTCTCGACGAACTTGGCGAGGCTCTTCTCGATCTGACCCCGCGCGCGATCGAGCGCCGGCGCGGCGGTGTCGGCCAGCCGGACGTCGAAGCCGGACTGCGCAAATACCTGGGCGATGCCATTGCCCATCGTCCCGGCGCCGATCACCCCTACGGATTTGATCATGTCCCGCTCGAGCGCTCCACCGCCATGGCGACGCCGTTGCCGCCGCCGAGGCACAGCGCGGCGATGCCGCGGCGCAGGTTGCGGCGTTTGAGCGCGTAGAGCAGCGTCGTCAGCACACGCGCGCCGCTGGCGCCGATCGGGTGGCCGAGCGCCACCGCGCCGCCGTGGACGTTGACGCGCGCCGGATCGATGCCGAGCTCCGCCATCACCGCCACCGCCTGGACCGAGAACGCCTCGTTGATCTCGAACAGGTCGACGTCCTCGAGGCGCCAGCCGACGCGCGCGGCGACCTTGCGCACCGACTCCACCGGCGTCATCAGCACCATCTTCGGGGCGAGGCCGGTGGTGGCCTGACCGATGATGCGGGCGAGGGGAGGCAACCCGAGCGCCGCGGCGCGTTCGGCGGACATCACCACCACCGCGGCGGCGCCGTCGTTGACCCCCGGCGCGTTGCCGGCGGTGACGCTGCCCGCCTTCGTGAACGCCGGCTTCAGCCTGGCGAGCGACTCCTCGGTCGTGTCTTCGCGGATCGACTCATCGCGGTCCACGACGGTGGC
This sequence comes from Acidobacteriota bacterium, assembly GCA_039933435.1. Lineage (GTDB taxonomy): Bacteria > Acidobacteriota > Vicinamibacteria > Vicinamibacterales > 2-12-FULL-66-21 > JALZOC01. The sequence continues at coordinate 2,743 of JBDTOB010000446.1, forward strand.
CGGCCCCTTCTTCGCGGGCACCGTGACCGGCACGATCTCGTCGCGGAACCAGCCTTTGCGCGTCGCTTCGGCGGCCTTGCGATGGCTCGCGGCCGCGTAGGCGTCCTGGGCGGCGCGCGAGACGTGATACAGGTCGGCGACCACTTCGCCCGACATCCCCATGTGGCAGTTCTCGAACGAACACCACAGGCCGTCGTTGATCATCGAGTCGACGACGGTGGCGTTGCCCATGCGGAGCCCCTCCCGCACCCGCGGCAGCAGGTAGGGGGCGTTGCTCATCGATTCCATGCCGCCGGCCACGGCAATCTCGATGTCGCCGGTGGCGATGCCCTGGGCCGCGATCATCACGGCCTTGAGGCCGGACCCGCAGACCTTGTTGATCGTCAGCGCCGCGACGCGCTCGTCGAGGCCGCCGCCGAGCGCCGCCTGGCGGGCCGGGTTCTGGCCGTTGCCGGCCTGGATGACGTTGCCCATGATGCACTCGTCCACGAGCGCCGGATCGATGCCGGCGCGCGCCACCGCCTCGCGCACGACGATGGCGCC
>JBDTOB010000447.1:0-3281 GCA_039933435.1 Acidobacteriota bacterium
TACGGCACGAAGCTGACCTCGCCGAGCGGCTCGTCGTGATCCTTCGCGTAGGCGTAGCTTTTGGTCGAGCCCTCATGGTCGTTGAAGGTCACACACGGGGAGATGACGTCGATCAGGCAGGTGCCGCGGTGGCTCAGCGACGCCTTGAGAATCGCCAGCAACTGCTTCTTGTCGCCCGAGAACGACCGCGCCACGAACGAGGCGCCGAGCTCGATCGCCAGGGCGCAGGTGTCGATCGGCTGGAGCTCGTTGACGACGCCGTTCTTGAGTGTCGAGCCGAGGTCGGCGGTCGGCGAGAACTGCCCCTTGGTCAGGCCGTAGCAGCCGTTGTCCTCGATGACGTAGATGATCGGCACGTTGCGGCGCATCAGGTGGACGAACTGTCCGATGCCGATCGCCCCGGTATCGCCGTCCCCGCTCACCCCGATCGCGCGCAGGCCGCGGTTGGCGAGCACCGCACCGGTGCCGACCGAGGGCATGCGGCCGTGCACCGAGTTGAAGCCGTGGGAGCCGCCCAGGAAATACGCCGGGCTCTTGCTCGAGCAGCCGATCCCCGACAGCTTCACCACCTCGCGCGGATCGACGCCCATCTCGAAGAACGCATCGATGATCCGCTCCGAAATCGCATTGTGTCCGCAGCCGGCGCAGAGCGTCGTCTTGCCGCCCCGATAGGGCTGCAGTTCGAGCCCGATGCGGTTGGTCTTCTTCGGCGGCACGGGTGTTACCGGCTCCATCGCACGCTCCCTGTCCGCATGATCGTCATTCCCCCCCCGCGGCCAGGCCGGCGGAGACCAGCGGCCGGCGGACATCCGCCACCGCCCGCCCTTCACCGGCCAGGATGGCGTCGGTAATCGACCGCGCGTCGATCGGCAGGCCGTTGTAGTGCAGGACCTTGCGCAGCCGGGCGATGCCCTCCGCGGGCAGCTCGAGCCGCATCAGGCTGTACATCTGCGCGTCGCGGTTCTGCTCGACGACGTAGACGCGGTCGTAGCGGCCGACAAACGCCGGGAGCGCCTCGCTGAAGGGGTAGCCGCGGAGTCGCAGATAGGCGGTCTGAAGGCCCGCTTCCCGCTCGAGCTGGTCGCGGCTCTCGACAATCGCCCAGTGGCTGGTGCCGTAGCCGACGATCGCCACCGCCGCCCCGGGGACGTCGACGATCTCCGGGCCGGGCACGTGGGTCCGCGCCGTCTGGAACTTGCGGTCGAGCCGCTCCATGTTCTGCACGTAGTCGTCCGGACGCTCGCTGTACTGCCCCTTGTCGTTGTGGCCGGAGCCACGGGTGAAATAGGGGGGCATGCCGTCGCCGGGAATGGTGCGGTACGGGATGCCGTCGCCGTCGACGTCGCGATAGCGCCCCCACTCCCCCGTCCGGGCGATGACGGCGGCGTCGAGGCGCTTGCCGCGGTCGGGCGGCTGCTCGGGATAGCGGAACACCGGCGACATCCAGGTGTTCATCGCCAGGTCGAGGTCGCTCATCACGAACACCAGCGTCTGGAAGCGCTCGGCGAGGTCGAACGCCTGGATCGCCATCTCGTAGCACTCTTCGACCGATGCCGGGATCAGCAGGATCTGCTTGGCGTCGCCGTGCGACAGCATCGCGGTCTTGAGGATGTCGCCCTGCGCCGTGCGGGTCGGCAGACCGGTCGAGGGGCCGACGCGCTGGACGTCGAAGACCACGCCCGGCAGCTCGGCGTAGTAGGCCAGCCCGGCGAATTCGGCCATCAGCGAGATGCCCGGGCCGGAGGTGGAGGTCATCGCGCGGGCGCCGGCCCAGCCGGCGCCGACGACCATGCCGATGGCGGCAATTTCGTCCTCGGCCTGCACGATCGCGAACGTCGCCTGGCCGGTCTCGGGGTCGCGGCGGTACTTCCGCATGTAGGCGATCAGCGTCTCCGGCAGCGACGAGGACGGGGTGATCGGATACCAGGCCACCACCGTGACCCCGGCCATCATGCAGCCGAGCGCCGCGGCGGCGTTGCCTTCGACCAGGATCATGCCGGCCGTCCCCGCCATGCGCTCCGCGTAGTAGGGGTCCTGCTTCAACAGCTGCGCGGCGGCGAAGGCCGCCCCCGCCTGCAGCGCCGCGATATTCAGCTCGATCGCCTTGGTCTTCTTCCCCAGCTGACGCCGCAGCGCGTGCTCCATCTCGGCGATGTCGATCCCGAGCAGCGTCGACAGCACGCCGTCGTAAATCATGTTCTTCACGAGGCGCCGCAGCCGGGCGTCCTTGCAGAACTCCGCGACCAGACGGTCGAACGGCACCGGATAGAACGTCAGGTCGTCGCGCAGTGCATTGAGGGCCAGCGGTTCGTCGTAGACCACCGCCGCGCCAGGCTCGAGCGACAGGACGTCTTCCCTGGCCGTCTCCCGGTTCATCGCGACGAGGAAATCGATCTCCTTCTTCCGGGCGATGTAGCCGGCGTGGTTGGCGCGGATGGTGTACCAGGTCGGCAAGCCGGCGATGTTCGAGGGGAACATGTTCTTGCCGGAGACCGGGATGCCCATCTGGAACAGGGCGCGCAGGAGGACGAGGTTGGCGGTCTGGCTGCCGGAGCCGTTGACCGTGGCCACCTGGATACTGAAGTCGTTGACGACGCGGCGGACAGCGGGCTGCGTGGTGTCCTCCTGGATCGCTCCCTCACGCGAGGACACGGTGCCCTGCACCGCGAAGCAGCTGGATGGGACTCGAGCGGAAGCGCTCGAAGCAATTATAGCGCGCTTTTCACCGCCGCTCCCAGGTCGGCCGGGCTCTTGACGACGTGGACGCCCGCCAGTTCGAGGGCGGCCATTTTCTCGGCGGCGGTCCCCTTGCCGCCGGAGATGATCGCACCGGCATGCCCCATGCGGCGCCCCGGAGGGGCGGTCTGGCCGGCGATGAAGCCGACCACCGGCTTGGTGAAGTGCTGGGCGATGAACGCCGCGGCATCCTCCTCGGCGTTGCCGCCAATCTCGCCGATCATCACCACCGCCTCGGTCGCCGGATCGCCCGCGAACAGGCTCAAGGCGTCGATGAAGCTGGTGCCGATCAGCGGATCGCCGCCAATCCCGATGCAGGTGGTCTGGCCGAGGCCGAGCCGCGTCAGCTGGTGGATGGCTTCGTAGGTCAGCGTGCCGCTCTTGGAGACGATGCCGACGCGCCCCTCGCGGCAGATGTGCCCCGGAATGATCCCGGCCTTGGCCTGCCCGGCGGTGATCAGCCCGGGACAGTTCGGCCCGATCAGCCGGGTCTTGCTGCCGCGCACCACGGTCAGCGCCCGCATCATGTCGAGCGTCGGGATGCC
>JBDTOB010000448.1:0-3281 GCA_039933435.1 Acidobacteriota bacterium
TGACGCTGCGCCGCCGCGCCTTCGTCCGCTTCTTCGCCTGCGAGCTGGACCTGTCGCACGAACTGCCCGATGCGCCGCTGCCCGACCTGGTGGCGGCCGGCGAAGAGCCGTTCCTCGTCGTCGGTGCGATGGCGGGAGGGTAGCGGTCAGCGCCGCACGCGCGCCGCCAGAACCGAGCCGTTCGCCTGTTTGGTGCCGTTGACCTTGACCTTGTCGCCGCTGTGCAGCGAGGCGCAGGTCCCCCCCTCGAAGATCGTCGCCGCATCGGTCACGACGTCGAATCCATTGACGCCGAAGGCGAGCGACGGGCAGGTGCCCTTGACCCCGCCGGCCGATCCCTCGATCTCGAAATCCCCGCCGGTGGCGTCGTCGTCGATGTCGATCTGCCGAGCCGCGAGTGCGCCGCCGGGCTGGCGCGCGCCGATGACGTGGAGCGTCTGCCCGAGCTTGAGCTGAGCGAGTGTCTGCACGTCGCCGCGGCGCTTGACCGTCGTGGCCGCCGTCGTGGTGACCGTGGTTCCCGCGACGGTGAGTGTCAGGGCCGGTGCGGCGCCGCTGACCGCGGTCAGCGTGCCGTGAATGGACGCCGAGGTGTCCTGGCCATCGCCGCTCGTGTCGCCGCCGTCGGTCCCCGAGCCCGGGGCGTTGACGTGGATGCGCTCCGCGTAAATGTAGCCGTCGCGCTGCTGCCCCTTGACTTCGACGCGCGCGCCGTTGGAGAGCAGCGCGATCGAGCCGGCGGTGTTCCCGGTGCCGAACCATTCCGTGAGGTCGTCTCCCTTGACGAGCCGGCTGCCGATCTTGAACTGGAAGACCGGACCGGTGACCAGCGAGTCGATGACGCCGTTGACGGTCACCGGTACCCAGGTGTTGGTGTTCTGGATGACGATCTGCGACGAGACGAGGTTTGTGCCGCTGACCGTCCCCTTGACGTGCACGCGCATGCCGAGTTGCAGGTCCGCGAACGTCTTCGCGGCGCTGCCCTGGGTGAACGTCGTGGAGGCAGTGGTCAGCACGGACCGCCCTGCGACCGTCAGCGATCCGGCCGCCGTGGTCGGCGGCAGCGATTCGACGCGCCCCTCGAGCTCCTGCGTCGCGCCGCCGACGCGCTGTTCAGCCTCCACGGCGGCCGTGCCGCCGGAGACGTTCACGATGATGGTGACGGTTTGCGCGGCCTGCAGCGCTGTCAACGTGACGGTGCTGTCGACGCCGGCGCCGCTGAATTTCAGCTGGACGTCACCGGGCGGCACGTTTGAAAGGGTGAAGCGGCCGCCGCCATCGACGTCCGCCTTGATCGCGGTACCGACGACGGCGACCGTGATGCCCACCACCGAGGCGCCGGTCTCTGCCGAGAGCTGCGACGAGCCCGAGCGCACCGTGCCGCTGATCGCGACCGTGGTGGCGGCGGAAGCCGCCCCGGGCGTCCCGGAGGATGGCGCGGTCGGCGAGCTGCCCTGGCCGCCGCACGCCGCCAGGAGCATGGCGATGTGGGTGGCGGCCAGAGTAAGGGTCAGCATGCGCGGCCTGGTCATAAGTCTCCTTTGGGCCCCGGCGGCGGAGCCGGCATGACCACAGCAAGGGGAATGCCTGAGATGAAAATGCGGTGTGGCGGGCTTTTGCGGGTGGCCGCGGGAGACTGGCCGGGCTCGATTACACAACCGTGGAGGAACTTACACGCCCGGCCGTCGGGCGACTCGGAGGATCCAGTCGGTGACGCGCTCCTTGTAGAGCATCCACTCGGGGTGTCCTTCCCAGTTTTCCATGCCGTGCGGGGCGCCGTCGATGGCGATCACCTCGTGGTTGATGCCGAGCTCCTGCAGCCGCGCGGCGTAAGCCTGCGCCTGGGCCCACAGGCGCTCGCCGGTGCCGTTGACCAGGAGCAGGGGCGGCATGCCGACGTGGGCCTGATGCAGAGGGGAATACCGGCGCATCACCGCCCGTGCGGCGTCGTCCAGCACGGTGCGCCGGAAGAGGCGCGCCAGCAGCGAGCGCGGCGAGGCGTCGGTGACCATGGCCTCGAAATCGTAGATGCCGTAGAACGACACCACGCCGGCCAGTCCGGAGTCCTCAGCCGCGATCTGCGCGACCATCTGTCCGCTGGCGGACTCGCCGAGCAGGAAGATCCGCGCCGGGTCGATGTTGTAGCGGGCGTGCTGCGCGCGGACGAAGGCAATTGCGCGGCGCAGATCCTCGAGTTGATCGGCATTGGTGGCCGCCGGCGTGAGGCGGTAGTCAATCGAGAACCAGGCCAGGCCGGCCGTCGCCAGCGGCGCGAAGATCGGCGTCACGTAGGTGACCTTGTCGCCCGCTTCCCAGCCGCCGCCGTGGACGACGATCACTGCCGGCACGGGAGCGGCGGCCTTCGGCGGGGCGAAGGCGTCCAGGCGCAATCCGGTCGACGGGTTGTAGAGGATGTTCTTGCGGAGCGGTCCGGCGGCGGGCGGTCTCACGGCGCGGAGAGGCACGCCGGACGTCGCCGCGAGCCAGGCCGCGATCTCCTGCTTGTAATGCCACTGGCTCGGATACCAGTTCTCGCTGCGATGGCTGGCGCCCCGGACTTCGACGTAGCGGCACTGGCCGCCGGCGCCGCTGACGAGGTCGCAGTAGCCCACGGCCGTCTCCGGCGGCGCCTCGGTGTCGTCGCCGCCGTGGACGACGAGAATCGGCATCATTGCCGGTCGCACCTGCGGGGTGGCGCGGGCCAGCAGCGCCGGGTCCGCCGCCGCCGCGGCGACGTGGGAGAGGTCGTAGTAGCCGCCGATGAGGATCGCGCCGACCACCCCCGCCGGACGCTCCGTGGCCAGCAGCGCCGCCAGGTGCGCTCCCGAGTCCTCCCCGAGCAGTACCAGCCGCCGCCCATCGATCCCGAAGTCCCGGGCATGGCAGCGGATGAAGGCCACGGCGCTGCGGAGATCGTCCAGCGAGGCGTCGATCCCGGCGAGACCGGCGAGCCGGTAATCGACTGAGAACCAGTTGTAGCCGGCGCCGGTGACCAGCTCGAGCAGCTGTCCGACGTGGGCGGTGCGGCTGCCGGAGGTCCATTCCCCACCGTGGATGACGACCACCGACGGCCGGCTGGTGCCGTCGCGCTGCACGTAGGCGTCGAGCGCGAGGTCGCCCGAATAGGGAATGTCCCCTTTGACGCCGGGGACGATGTAGTTGCCCTGGGGATGGCGGACCTGCAGGGCCGGGCAGTCGGCCGCCGCGGCGGTCGACGCCAGCAGGCCAATGGCGAGGGCGAGGCAGGAGCGAAGCATCATGCGATGCATAGTACTCCGCGG
>JBDTOB010000449.1:0-3274 GCA_039933435.1 Acidobacteriota bacterium
AACGCCGAACCGTAGACAAGACGCATGGGTATGTCCTCTCTGAAAAAGTTTGTGTCAAGAGCGTACGCGGCGCGCGTCGTTCTGGCAACAGATGTTTGCAGGCCAGGTACCGGGCCGAACCGTGGGACCGGCCTGGGATCGCCCGTCGGCGTCAGCCGCGCCAACTCCCCCAGCGCGTCCGCTCGCCAGTCGCCACACTTCTGCCACGGATCGACGCGGTCGCCGCAGTAGGACGCGATGGGCGTTCGAATGACGGTTCGAATCGTGCGCGAAAGGATGGCGCCCGCTTCCACGAGTGTCGACCAGGCGGGACGAGCCTCGAGACGCGGCATAATGTGCGGGCCTTGTCCGCGCCTCCCGTTGCGTCTCGCCGCCTCGTCGCTCCGCTCGCGGCGTTGGCCTTCATCAGCCTCGGTTTGCCCGACGGACTGCTGGGCGTCGCCTGGCCGTCGATGCGCGCGGCTTTCGGCGTCGAACTCAATGCACTCGGTTTGCTGCTGGCGGCCGCCACCGGCGGCTACGTGGTCTCGAGCTTCTCGAGTGGCCGGCTGCTGCGGCATGTCAATCTCGGGCTGGTGCTCGCGGCCAGCTGCGCCCTCACGGCGCTCGGCCTGCTGGGTTTTGCCGCCGCCACGCAGTGGCCGGCGATCCTCGGCCTGGGCGCGCTGCTCGGTCTCGGCGCCGGCGCCATCGACGCCGCCCTGAACACCTACGTCGCCACCCACTACAACGCCCGCATGCTGAACTGGCTGCATGCCTGCTTCGGCGTCGGCGCCGCCGCGGGGCCGCTCATCATGACCGCGGTCCTGCGCCGCGGTTCGAGCTGGCGGGTCGGCTACGCGCTGGTCGGGGCAGCGCAGCTTGCACTGGCCGCCTGCTTCGTCCTGACCGCCCGGCAATGGCCGCGCGGCGACGGCAGCTCGCACGAAGCGCCGCGGGGAGCTGACTCGGCCATGGGCGCCACCCTTCGTCTTCCCGCCGCCTGGCTGGGAATGGCGACTTTTGTCGCCTACGCGGGGATCGAAGCCTCGCTTGGCGTCTGGACCTACACGCTCCTCACCGAGGGCCGCGGCATGGCGACCGCGCCCGCCGGGGTGCTGGCCAGTCTGTTCTGGGGCGGCATGACGGCCGGACGGCTGGCCGCCGCCGCCGGCGGCGGCCTGATCCCGGTCCGCCAGATTATGCGCGCCGCTATCGCCGCGATTGCCGTCGGAACTGCCCTGATTCTCGTCAATGCCAACACCGCCACGACAGCCGCCGGGTTGCTGCTCGCCGGGCTGGCCGCGGGCCCGATTTTCCCGTCGCTCATTGCCACGACGCCGATCCGGGTGGGGAAGGACCATGCCGCCAATACGGTGGGCTTTCAGATTGCCGCCTCGGCGATCGGCCTCTCGGTGATTCCAGGTCTGGTGGGCCTGGCCGCCTCCAGGCTGGGGATGGAAACCATCGCCCGCCTGTTTGTGGCGCTGGCCGGCGTCCTGATCCTGATGTACGGCTTGCTCGAGCGGCTGACCGCAAAGGGCGACCGCGACGCATAGGACCATCGTCCCGGACCCACACGGCCCTTTTTTTGCTGTCCGTCGGCCGGTTGTCGGAAGGAGGGCTATGGGCGACGGGGAAAACCAGGATCCGCTCGAAGCGTGCAGGGAAACGGTGCACCGCCTCGAAGAGGAGAACGACCAGCTGCGGCAGTCTGCGGGCGCGTTCGGTCAACTGGCGGAACGTCTGAACCAGACGCTGCGCGAAAAACGCCGCCTCGGATCCGAACGGCGGCAGGCCCCCCGCCCCAGCACGGAGCGCCGCAAGGCCGCCCCTTCACAACCAACGTGACATCGTCTCGACCCGTCCACTGCAGGGAGGCGGCTGCCTTCCGTCCCGTAGCGACACCACCACCGATGCATCAGCCCAGGACCGCCAGTGCCACGAACGGCGATCGGCGCCGTCAGGCCGGGAGTCGTGGCGACAGCGCCAGTCGAAGGGCCCACCCCGCCAGCGGCGGCAGCAGCCGGATGCCCCGCAAATCCGGAATCAGCAGGTCGCATCCCTCCAGGTCCGGGAACGTGGTGCGCAGGCCGACGACGAACGCACCCGCGGCGCGCGCCGCCTGCGCGCCCGCCGGCGCGTCCTCGATCACGACTGTCCTCGACGGCGAGACGCCCAGCGCCCGTGCGGCCTGCAGGTAGCCGTCCGGGGCCGGCTTTCCCTGCGCGACATCCTCCGCACCCACGAGCACGCGCGGCGCCGGCAGTCCGACCGCCTCCAGGCGATTCGCGGCCAGGTGATGGAGCGCGGAGGTGACGACGGCCCAGCGGTCGGGGGGCAGGCTGGCGAGCAGCGCGGCGGCGCCGGCCACCGGCGTTTCCTGTCCCTCCTCTGCGGCCTCCAGCGCGTCGAGCCGGGCGGCCTCTTCCGGCGTTGCCAGATGGGGGGCGACGATCTGCATGGTTTCAAGCGTCCGGCGGCCGTGCGCAACCGCCAGCACCGCGGCGGCGGGCAGCTGATGCTGCGCCGCCCAGAGCAGCCACATGCGTTCGACCAGCGCCCGGGAGTCCACCAGGGTGCCGTCCATGTCGAAGAGGACCGCATCGCAGTCGACGACGGTCTCGATCGGGTGACGAGAATCGGAGCCGGACGCCGCGTCCATGGGGCTACGCGCCGCCGAGCGCGCGCGCCGCGTTGATTGCCGCCGGCAGCGTGACGCCCCCCTGATGGAGCGGCTCGATGCCGCCGTCAACCCAGCGCCCGGCCCGGTAGAGGGTGCAGTAGGTGAACTCGGGTGCGGCGCCCCCCTGGCCGCCGACCAGCTCGCCGCCGCGCCGGACGTTGTCCTGCATCCAGGGGGGAACGAGCAGGTGATACGGATTGCGGGTGACCTCGCCGACGTGAAACGACAGCGCGGTGATCATGTCGGCGACTTCGGCGACGCTCAGCTCCACCATCAGGTTCGGCGTCGCCATGGCGCCCCAGAACTCGGTCTCGAAGACGATGGTGGAAAAGCCGGACGGCTGGCGGCGCAGGGCATCCATCAGCAGGAGGTGGGTGCCGACATGAGTGCTGTTCCAGTCGGTGTCGTGGGGGAAAAACACCGCGGCCGGATGCTGATCGCCGAGGATCGCCGCGACCACCTCGACACTTTGTCCCCAGTGCTCGGGATCGCGCTCCCGCGTCGCGGGGTTGATTTGCTCCAGCCCTTCCGGCGCGGTCGCGACCAGATCGAACCCGAGGTATCGGCAGGCGGCGTCCAGTTCCGTCCAGCGGCCGGCCTGGCGGTCGC
>JBDTOB010000450.1:0-3269 GCA_039933435.1 Acidobacteriota bacterium
CTTCGGGTTTGGTCATGGTTGGTCCTATTGCTTACTACTTACTGCATATTTTAGGAAGTTTCTAGTTTCTGGTGTTCCTGATTTCTAGTTCCTAACTTAATAAGCAGTAAGTAGTAAGCAGTATTTTTACGATTGGGGCATCGCTCCGAACATGGGGGAGTGTTTGACTTCTACTGTTTTGCCGTTGCCTACGTACATGTGGACGCCGCAGGGGAGACAGGGGTCGAAGCTGCGCACGGCACGCATGATGTCTATGCCTTTGAAGTTTTCGGGGCCGTTTTCTTCGAAGATGGGGGTGTTCTGGACTGCATCTTCGTATGGGCCGGGTGTGCCGTACATATCACGCGGGTTGGCGTTCCAGGGGGTGGGCGGGTAGGGGTGGTAGTTGGCGATCTTGCCGTCGCGGATGACGACGTGGTGCGAGAGCACGCCGCGCACCGCCTCGTGGAAGCCGCAGCCGATCGCCTCGTCCGGCACCTTGAACTCGTTCCAGGTCTTGGTCCGGCCGGCGTGCAGTTCGGCGAGCGCCTTCTCCACGAAATGGTAGGCGGCGGCACAGGCGTAGACCTGGAAATAGGTCCGGGCGCGGTCGCGCTCGATCGCGTTGCTCCACTTCGGGATCTTCCACTCGAACTCGGTCTCGGGCTTGGTCGCGGTCTTGGGGAGATACATCTTGACGCTCGTGCCGGTCGCCTTGACGTACCCGATGTCCACCTTGCCCGCCAATGCGGTCGCCCAGAAGCGCGCCAGCGGGCCACCACCGGTATCGAGGGCCAGATGGTCCTTCCCGTCGAACCAGCGCGGCGACATCGTCCAGCTGTACGGGCCGTCGAAGTCGCGCTTCTGCGGACGCGGGATCGTGGTCTGGTTCCACGGATGGCGCTGGTCCACCGGATTGCCGAGCGGATCGGTCTTGACGAACGTCTCGCCCTTATCCCAGTCGTCGTAGAACGAGTGGCCCAGCAGGATCCGGATGCCGAGGTTGATGTCCACCAGGCTGGTGGTGACCAGCTTGCCATCCACCACGACACCCGGCGTGACGAACATCTTCTCGCCCCAGCCCGCCATGTTCTTGTAGGTGTAGTCGCAGTGGTCGGGGTCGTTGAACGAGCCCCAGCAGCCGAGCAGCGTGCGCCGGTAGCCCACCTTCTCGTAGCCCGGCAGTGCGTCGTACCAGAAGTCAAACAGGTCGTCGTGCAGCGGGACGCACTTCTTCATGAACTCGGCGTACCGTGTGAGCCGGACCAGATAGTCGGTGAACAACTGGACCGTCGGCACCGTGCCGACGCCGCCCGGATACAGCGTGGAGGGATGGACGTGGCGCCCTTCCATCAGGCAGAACGCCTCGCGGGTATACCGGCTCACCTGCAGCGTCTCGCGATAGAAGTCGCCGGTGAACGGATTGAGCGCCGTCATGATGTCGGCGATCGTGCGGTACCCGTGGTCGGCGGCATGCGGGGACGCCGTCTTCTGCGCCTTGGCCCAGACTCCGGGATTGGTCGCCTTGACCATCTGCTCGCAGAAGTCCACCCCGACCAGGTTGTCCTGGAAGATGTTGTGGTCGAACATGTACTCGGCGGCCTCGCCGAGGTTGACGATCCACTCGGCCAGCGCCGGCGGGCGGACGCCAAACGCCATGTTCTGCGCGTACGTGGCGCAGGTGGCGTGATTGTCGCCGCAGATGCCGCAGATGCGGCTGGTGATGAAGTGGGCGTCGCGCGGGTCCTTCCCCTTCATGAAGATGCTGTAGCCGCGGAAGATCGACGAAGTGCTGTAGCACTCGGCTACTTCCCGGTTCGCGAAATCGATCTTCGTGAAGATGCCGAGGCTCCCGACGATCCGCGTGATCGGATCCCAGTTCATCTCGACCAGGTTCCGGCCTTTGCTGGCGGTGTCACGCTTCGCGGTCGTGGCGGTGCTCATATCGCTGTCTCCTTGCCGTCAGAAGGATCGGGGGTGATGGCCGGTCGTCAGCTCCGGACGCGGATGCCGCCACTTCGGCTCCTTGTTCAGCGTCCGGTTGGTGATGCCCCGCATCGCGGAAATGGCCTTCCCGTAAATGCCGCTGGCCGCCGTCGACAGCCGCGCCCCGGGAGGCTCGTCCATGAACGGCATGAACTTGTCCGGGAATCCCGGCATCGTGCAGCCGATGCAGATGCCGCCGACGTTCGGGCAGCCGCCGATGCCGGCCATCCAGCCGCGCTTGGGGACGTTGCAGTTGACGACCGGGCCCCAGCAGCCGAGCTTGACGATGCACTTGGGCGAGCCGTACTCGCGGGCGAAGTCCCCCTGCTCGTAATAGCCGGCGCGATCGCAGCCTTCGTGCACGGTCTGGCCGAACAGCCAGGTCGGCCGCAGCTGGTCGTCGAGCGGAATCATCGGCGCCAGTCCCGCCAGCTGATACAGCAGGTAGAGGACCGTCTCCATGAAGTTGTCCGGCTGGACCGGACAGCCCGGCACGTTGACGATCGGCAGCCCCGCCTTCGACTTGTAGTCCCAGCCGAGATAGTCGGCCAGCCCCATGCACCCGGTGGGATTGCCCTGCATCGCGTGGATGCCGCCATACGTGGCGCAGGTGCCGATGGCCACGCAGGCCACCGCCTTCGGGGCGAGCCGGTCGAGCCACTCGGTGGTCTTGATCGGCTGGCCGGTGGCCTTGTCGGTGCCCATCGCCGCCCAGTAGCCCTCGCGCTTGATCTTCTCGTTGGGAATCGAGCCCTCGACCACCAGCACGAACGGCTCGAGCTGGCCGGCCGCCGCCCGGTGGAAGAACTCCAGGAACTCGCCGCCGTTCTCGTAGGCCAGCACCGGATTGTGCAGATGCACTTTCGGCAGGCCGGGGATCGCGCCCATCAGCACGTCCTCGATGCTCGGCTGGGTGGCTGCGGTGATCGACACCGAGTCGCCGTCACAGCCCAGGCCCGCCGTGATCCACAGGATGTGCACCTCGGGCACCGCTGATGCCCGCTGCGTGACCCGACCGTAGGGAACCGTATCCGCCCCCATAGCTGCCGTCTCCTTTCATTCGGGCCGCATGACGCGTCCCGACTGCTGGAAGAACCTTCAATCCGCAGCGTATGGCCAGCGCGAGACGGCCTCAAGCGGGCGCGGCCCGGTTTTGTCTTGGGGAAATACCAGACGGAGAGGATAGGGGAATCCCCGATGGCCGCGCCGACGCTAGAGCGGTTTTCACTTGTACGTAGTACTCGGACAAGGTACCTCTTCCCAAGGAGGGTCCATGGCGGCGTACTCGATCGATTTGCGTGAGC
>JBDTOB010000451.1:0-3267 GCA_039933435.1 Acidobacteriota bacterium
ACCAGCTCCAGAATGCGCTCAATGTCGTCGAACTCCATCATCCTCCACCGCGCTCGCGCCGCACTTTGGCACCCGGCACCCCGGCACCTGAACTATACCCCCCCGTCAGGACCTCGCACCCACCGTCGACCACCAGCACGTCGTCCTCGATCCGGACGCCGCCGAGGCCTGCGACATAGACCCCCGGCTCGATCGTGAAGACCATGCCGGCGGCGACCGGCGCGTCCGCGCGATCGGGCGACGCCTTGGCGATCCGCGGCGCCTCGTGCACCTCCAGCCCCAGGCCGTGGCCGGTGCCGTGCCCGAACGCCTCCCCGAGCCCTGCGGCTGCGAGCAGGTCGCGGGCGGCGGCGTCGATTGCTCCGGGCAGCACACCCGGCCGCACCATGGCGATGGCCGCGGCGTGCGCGGCCCTGACCGCGACGGCCATCCGCGCGATCTCCGGGGGCGGATCGCCAAGAAACAGCGTCCGCGTGAGATCCACGCAGTATCCGTCGTAGACGCCTCCGAAGTCCAGCACCACACCCTCGGACGGCCGGAGGCTGCGGTCGCCCGGCCGGGCGTGCGGCAGCGCGCTGTTCGGGCCGGAAGCGACGATGGTCTCGAAGGCCGGCCGCTCGAATCCGGCCGTGCGCAGCGCCGCCTCGATGTCGCCGGCAATGGCGCGCTCCGTCCGTCCCGCGCGCACGAAGGACGGCAGCTCGGCCGCGACCGCGGCGATGCGGCGGCCGGCCTCCCGGAGGATGGCGACTTCGGTGGCGTCCTTCACCGTCCGGCGTCCCTCGACCAGCGCCTCGAGCGGGACCAGCACGAGGCCGCGGCGGGCCGACGAACGGCGCATCGGCGCGGGAGCGGGTCCGAGCGCCGCCTGCAGCCGATTGAAGCGGCCAACCGTGAGGGCGGCCGCCTCGACGCCCACCCGCCGGGCGCCGACGGCGGCCAGCGCCGCGACAATGGCGGCGTCATAGCTGCCGGCCGGCACCACCAGCTCGACCGTCCCAGGGGTACGGCCGGCAATCAGCTCGTGCGCCGAGGTCTCGTAGCGGAAGTCCGCAAGCAGCAGGCAGCGCGAGGCCGTGACGATCGCGGCCCCGGCGGTGGCCGCCAGTCCCGTGAGGTAACGCACGTTCGGCGGATGCGTGACCAGCAGGCCGTCGACCCCCGCGGCGCGCAGGTCGCCGCGCACCGCCTGCAGGCGGGAGGCGAAGCGCGAAGCGGTGTCTGGGTGCATGGTGTGAGCGGCCGGCCGAGTGCGCGGACGGGCGCCGGATCGATGATCCGGCGCCCGCAAGTGTGACACGAACCCCCGCAGCGGTGCGGCTACTTGACCGACACCGCCTTGCTCGTCGTGGCCTTCTTGCCGGTATCGTCATTGACCGTCAGCACCACCGTGTAACTGCGCGGCAGACCGTAGGAGTGGGACACGATCTGTCCCGAGCCGAAGGTCCCGTCGCCGAAGTCCCAGGTGTAGGTGTCGATCCGCCGTCCGGCCGGCGCCGTCGAGGCCGCGGCGTTGAAGTTGACCGGCTGGCTGACCACCGGATCGGTCGGCGAGACGTCGAACGCCGCCGTCGGGCCAAAGGCCGCACCGACCGTGATGCTCTGTGTCGTCGACGCCGAGCGCCCGATGCCGTCGGTGACGCGCAGGGTCGCCACGTAGGTTCCGGCGACGCTGTAGGCGTGGCTGACGGTGCGGCCGGACGCGGTCTTGCCGTCGCCGAAGTCCCAGGTGTAGGACACGATGGGATTGTTGCCCGGGGCGCAGGTCCGGGTCGGATCGCCGCAGGCGTCGAAGAGCGCCGTCTGGTGGTCGGCCACGGTGTTGGGCGTGACGGTGAAGTACGGTTGCAGCCCGTCCGGCGGCACGACGATGCCTGAAGGCACGAGGCGGATGGTGGCGACGCGCGGCAGGCTGTTGGCGTAGTCGGTGCCGATCGGCGTCACCGCGATGTTGACCGTGGTGTTGAGGTCGACCGCGGGCCCGGCCGGCGCCGCCGGCGCGGTATAGACGAACGTCGCCCGGCCGTCGCTGCCGGTGACCACGCTGCGCGCCGAGAGCGTGCCGAAGTCGGCAATCACGCCGCCGACATAGATCTCGCTGCGCAGCGACAGGTTGCGCAGCGGCTTGCCGTTCTGGTCGTAGGCGGTCACCGTGACCAGCGACTGCGAGCCGCCGTCCTGGGTCAGCACGTCCGGAGAGACGCTGACCGAGACCGACGTCCCGAGCTCGGAGGGGCCCGTGAGTTTGGGCGCCTCCTGGCTTTTCATCGTGCAGCCGTTCGCGAGGGCCGCGATCGTCAGTGCCACCGCCGCCGCCCATTGCCTGGAGAATCTCTGGTTCATATGTGCCTCGCCGGTTGCCCGGCGCCCCTGCCCGTCTCTGTCAGCCGGTCGCTGGTCAGTCCCCGAAATTCGCGAAGCTGATGCCGATGTTGCCGACGACGCTCACGGCGCGTCCCGTCTGGTCGTGGCCGTAGAAAGTGATCTCGGCGATGGTCGACAGCACCAGGCCGTTGGTGCCGAGAGCGCCGAGCGGCGCCTCCTGCTTGGCCTGCTGCCGCACCAGCGTGAAGCCGATGGTGGTGTCGGCCGATACCGTCGCGGTCACGGCGCTGTCAAAGGCGTAGGGAACGTCCACCCCCTCGGTATTGCGGCCGTCGGAGCGGATGAAGCGGACGTGATACCGCTCGACGGTGATCCAGTTGGCCTGCGACGGCGCGGTCGGCGAGGCCGGCGGACCGGGGTCCTTGAGGCCGAGGCCGAACTGCACCCGGCCGATGTCGTTGAAGATTGTCGGCGTCGAGTTCTTGATGGTGACGACGTCCGAGTTGAGGGTGCCGCCGAAGCTCCCGGGGTCGGCCCCGGACGCGGCATCGAGCGCCTTGATAATCAGGAACGACGACGCCGTGCCTTCGCGCGCGGTGGTGCCGCAGGAAGCCGAGGCCAGACCCAGAACGATGAATGCGGCCAGGTGGATCCCTGTCCGCCGGATGGCTGTGGTCATGATGCTCAACCTCTCAGGATCCGCGGCGTGATGAAGATCAGCAGCTCGCGGCTTTCGTCGGCCGTGGTGTCGCGCTTGAAGAGCCAGCCGAGCAGCGGAATGCGATGCAGCAGCGGCGTGCGCTCGTTGGAGATCTGCTCGCGGCTCACGAAGATGCCGCCGATGATCGTGGTCGCGCCGTCGTCAACCTGCACCTGCGTGGTGGCGCGCTGGGTGTCGATCGGCGGGATGCCGTTGACCTGGCGGCTGAAGTCCGGCGTCGC
>JBDTOB010000452.1:0-3262 GCA_039933435.1 Acidobacteriota bacterium
AACGCGAAACATTTTCTCTTGTGGCATTCCCCTTGCTGAACCGTAACCTGTGAACGACGTGTCGGCGTGCAGTACCCCCAGGGATGTCACAGGATGAGCGACCGCAACATCGCCGTCAGGAGTGCAGACGTGTCGGGCGACAGGGCGACGCGGCCCGCCCGGGTCGTCGGCGAACTGCTCGGCACCAGCGCCAAGATGCGGGAAGTCCGCGACCTCATCGACCGGGTCGCGGACACCGACGTCACGGTGCTGGTCCGCGGCGAGAGCGGCACCGGCAAGGAGCTGGTCGCGCGCGGCATCCACGCCAGCTCGCCGCGCCGCCACCGCACCTTTGTCAAGGTCAACTGCGCGGCGCTGCCGGCCGAGCTGCTGGAATCGGAGCTGTTCGGGTTCGAGCGCGGCGCCTTCACCGGCGCCATCCAACAGAAGCCGGGCAAGTTCGAGTTCGCGCACGAAGGCACGATGTTCCTCGACGAGATCAGCGAGATGCACCCGCCGCTGCAGTCCAAGCTGCTGCAGGTGCTGCAGGACGGCGAATTCGCACGGCTGGGGGGGCGCGAGGACGTGCACGTCGACGTCCGAATCGTCGCCGCCACCAACCGCGACCTGGAACACGCGGTCGCCGACGGGGAATTCCGCGAGGATCTGTTCTTCCGGCTGAACGTGGTCTGCATCACGCTGCCGCCGCTGCGCCAGCGCCGCGACGAGATTCCGGTGCTGACCGAGCGCTTCCTGCGGCAGTACGCCGAGCACTACAACAAGCCGCCGATCGCGCTGGCGCCGGAGACGGCGCGGCTGTTCACCGTCTACGACTGGCCGGGCAACGTGCGCGAGCTCGAGAACCTGCTGAAGCGCGCCGTGGTGCTGGGGTCGGACGAGTCGATCCGTCGCGAGCTCGCCGACACCCTGGCGGGGCGGAGCCCGGCGAGCGCGATACCGGCGCTCCAGGCGCGGCCGGAGCCGGACCATCGCGCCGCGCCGGCGGCGCTGCCGGCGCCGCCGGCGGCAATCGCGGCGGCGGCGCCGCTGGCGGGGTCGCTCAAGGACATCGCGCGGCATGCGGCGCGCGAGGCCGAACGCGAGCTGATCTATCGCACGCTGCAGCAGACGCGCTGGAACCGGCGCGAGGCCGCGGAGATCCTCGGCGTCAGCTACAAGGCGCTGCTCTACAAAATCAAGGAAGCGGAGCTCGATAAAGCATCGTGACTGCCGAATCCTTCCTTGACGAGAACTTCCGCGTGCTGACGTCCGAAGCCTTCGACTTCGTACTTCACAACGAGCTGAAACGGGCCGTGCGCTCGCAGAACTTCCTGACCCTGGTCCACGTCGAACCGACGCTGCGCGGCCAGCCGGCGGACGAGCCTGACGAGCGCGACGCCGCGGTGCGGGAGATCGCCCGGCTGATCAGCCGCGAAGTGCGCGAGACCGACCTGCTGGCCCAGACCGCAACAGGGCGGCTGTCGCTCGTGCTCCTCGACGCCGACATGCCCAACTCGCTGCAGGTGATCGAGCGGCTGATGGCGCGCCTCGATCACTATCAATTCAGGCAGCCGCTGGCCATCGAAGTCGGCGCGGCTTGCTGCCCGACCCACGGTGCCGACGTCGACTCGCTCAAACGCGCCGCCGAGAGCCGGTCGGTGCATCCCCGTCGCGACGCCCGCGGCAACGCCTCGAACGCTTAACGCCAGGTGACAGCCATGAAGATCATCCGCACTGCGCCGTTCTCCATCGCGATTCTGCTGAGCATGGCCGCGCTCGCCACTGCCGGGCAGGCGCCCCCGGCCGACGGCAGCCCCGGGGCGGCCGCCGCTCCTTCTTCGCGGGCGGCGGTCGCCACCGACTACCGCCTGGTGCCGGGCGACAAGCTCCGCATCGAGGTCTACAAGGACGCGCAGCTGTCGCAGTCGCTGCAGGTCCGGCCGGACGGCAAGATCACCCTGCCGCTCATCGGCGACATCACCGCCGAGGGCCGCACGTCGACCGAGCTGCGCGACGCCATCGTCACGCCGCTCAAGGAATACAACACCAACCCGGTCGTCACCGTCATCGTCGTCGAGACGGTGCCGCCGGTGTTCTACGTGATGGGTGAGGTCAACAGCCCCGGCACCTTCCCGATCAAGGGGCAGGTGTCGGCGGTGCAGGCGCTGGCGATGGCGGGCGGGTTCAAGGATTTCGCCAAGACCAAGAGCATCAGGATTCTCCGGAAGGGCAGCGGCGGCGGCCAGCAGAGCATCGCCTTCAACTACAAGGACGCCGCCGAAGGCAAGGGCTCGCCCGTCTCCATCCACCCGGGCGACACCATCATCGTTCCCTGACCGAACAGCAGCCATGAAGACCGACGTTACTGCCCTTCGCCACCGCGTCTCGACTGCCGGCATGCTCTTCGCCGCGGCGGCCGTGGTGCTGCTCGCCGGGCCGCGCCCGGCGGCGGCGCAGGACTCGACCGAGCTCGGCACCGGACGCACCCCCGGCCTGACGTTCACGCCCGGCATCAGCCTCGGCGGCGTGTTCGATTCCAACGTCGCGCTCGCGGCGGTGTCGCCGACCCGCGACCAGGCGCAATCGGACCGCCTGCTGCTGGCCGAGCCCTTCGCGCAGCTCGATTTCGTCTCCAGGCGGACGGAGTTCTCGACCGGCTACCAGGGCTACATCCGCCGCTACATGGAGTTCGGCCAGCTCAATGGTTTCGATCAGCACGCCCACGCCTCGCTCCGCCGCCTGGTCAGCAAGCGGGTAACGCTGCTCCTCAGCGACGACTATGCGAGGGTGCCGACCACCGACGAACTCGAGCTGAACGGCGTACCCTTCTCGCGCACCGGCGCCAGGAGGAACGGGTTCTCGGGGCAGGTGCAGACGCGGCTGACGAAATTCACCGATCTCTCGGTGCGCTACCAGAACACCTGGGTCCGCTTCGACCGCAGCGCAACACTCCTCACCGGCGGCGACATCAACGGCATTACCACCCGCCTGACCCGGCGGCTACGGCCGCGGCTGGCGGTGGGCGGCGAGTACGAGGTGCGGCTGGCCAGTCTCGACGAGGGCACCCGCCAGCTGACCTTCCATGACGCCGGCGCCACCGCCGAGGTCACCGTGGGTCCGAGGACCTCGGCGTCGCTCGGGGCCGGGTATTCGTTCCTCGACGACCGCTCGCGGCGCGAGACCCGGACCGGTCCCTACCTGCGGGCCGAGCTGACCCGGGACACCGAGCACGCCGTCATCGGCGCCGCCTTCGAGCGGCGGTTCGCCCCCTCGTTCGGCTTCG
>JBDTOB010000453.1:0-3259 GCA_039933435.1 Acidobacteriota bacterium
GGCATCGTCACCGGCAGCCGCCGCGGCGGGCTGCTCGCGTCGGCGACGAAGGGAGCCTCAATGGTGGTGCTGTCGGCGCCGCCGCTCATCATGTCGCTCGTGCTGCTGCTGCTGGCGGCCCGTACCGGATGGCTGCCGGCCGGGGGCATTCCGCCGGCGACCGCCGGCGTTGGCTGGGCCGCGGGTATCGCGGCGACGCTTCGCTATCTCGCGCTGCCGGCGCTCGCGCTCGGCCTGCCGGTGGCCGCGACCATCGAGCGGCTGCAGTCGGCGGCGATTCGCACCGCGCTCGAGCACCCCAGCCTGGCGGCGGCGCGCGCCCGCGGCGTGCCGGCGCAGCGGATCGTCTGGCGGCACGCGCTGCGGCTCTCGCTGGGGCCGGTGCTGGCGGTCTACGGCATCATCATCGGCAGCGTGCTCAGCGGGTCGTTCGCGGTGGAAGTGGTGCTCTCGTGGAGCGGCCTGGGGCAGCTGATGTACCAGGCGCTCCAGGCGCGCGATCTCTATCTCGCGGCCGGCTGCGCGGCGGCCGGCGCGGTCTGTCTCGCCGCCGGCATCTTCGTCACCGACGTGGCGGCCGCGGTGCTGGATCCGCGTATCGAGGCGGTCTCATGAGCCCGGCGCGGCTGGCGGGCACACTCGTCATCGGCACGCTGGCGCTCGCCGTGCCCTTCGGCGGCCTGGCGCTGCCGCACGCGGCCGGCCGCCAGTTCGCGAACTTCAGCTACGCCCCGCCGATGCTGCCGCACCTGCGAGACGACGACGGCACCTGGAGGCGGCCGTTCGTGTACCCGCTGCGTCTGGTGAACCGCCTGGAACACCGCTTCGAAGAGGACCGTGCGCATCCGGTGACGCTGCGCTGGGCCTCGGACGGCGCCCTGCTGTCGGGCGACGGTCCCGCCGGGCCGTGGCTGCCGCTCGGCGGCGATCCCCTCGGACGCGATATTCTCGCCCGGCTGCTGCTGGGGGCCCGGCTGTCGCTGGGCGTGTCGGCGGCCGCCGCGGCCGGCGCCCTGCTGATCGGGGCCCTGCTGGGCGCCGTGGCCGGGTTTCGCGGCGGACGGCTGGACGGACTGCTGATGCGCTCGGCGGATTTCGTCCTGGTCCTGCCGGCGGTCTACGTGGTGATCGTGCTGCGCGCCGCTCTGCCGCTGGTGCTCTCCACCAGCCAGGTGTTCTGGACGCTGGCGGGGGTGCTGGCGCTGTCGGGATGGCCGCAGCCGGCGCGCGGCGTCCGCGCCATCATCCGCACGGAGCGGCGCCAGGAGTACGCAGAAGCGGCACTGGCGCTCGGGGCGACTCCTACGCGGATTCTGCTACGCCACCTGCTGCCGGCCACCCGCAGCTTCCTCGCCGCGCAGCTCACCCTGCTCCTGCCGGCCTTCATCCTGGCCGAAGCCACGCTGTCGTTCGTCGGCTTCGGCTTCTCCGAACCCACGCCCAGCTGGGGAGTTATGCTGCAGGACGCGGCGCAGGCCTCGGTGCTGGCCGAAACCCCCTGGCTGGCGGCGCCGGCGGCCGCCATTGCGCTCTCCGTCCTGGCGCTGCACCTCCTCGTCCAGACCCGCCAGGCCCCTCCCTCCTCGCTACCGTCAGCAACAACTACCGCGAAATCAATAGCTTAGCAGCTGTTACATTGCTGCAAATCCGTGTTCCTTTATGGGACATGGTGATTGCACTCTTTTACAGGCGCAATTTCGATTGCCGCCGAAACGGGGCCGAGGCTGTTCCGAAACGGGCCATTGTTTCTGAAGAAACAGTTCCGTCAGCGGCCCATCGTACGTCCGTAAGTTACTGGTTAGATTGCGTTTGTCTACGAGTTGAACATGTCGCTTATGGCTGGCCTTGCGCTTGCTCTTCCATAGGCGTTCGCAAGTGTGTGACAGGTCCTCTTTCGAAAGGTATTAGCCGTGGTGCGATGGCGAATGATGTTGAGGGTGGGGCTGGCGCTGGCGCTGGTCTCCGTCCTGGGAGGCTCGCCGCCAGTGATGGCGGCGCCAGGCCGCGGCCCAGGCGATCACCCCAAGCTTGACAACAAGCTGAACCAGCGGGATCGGGAAGTCAAAGGCGGGACGTCGCGGGTGATCATCCAGCTCAATCCGGGCTGGGACACGTCCGCCGACGTCGTCAAGCTCGGAGGCCGGCTGGGCAAGCGCCTCGGGCTGATGAACGGCATGGCGGTCGAGCTCCCCAATAAGGAGCTCCGCAAGCTGGCGGATCATCCGGGGGTCGCCCGCATCATCTGGGATCGGCCGCTCGATTCCACGATGAACCGGGTTGCCGTCACCGTCGGTGCGCGCGCCGTAGAGTGGGGCCTCGGGCTCACCGGCGCCGGCATCGGCGTCGCGGTGATCGACTCGGGCGTCAGCACCTGGCACGACGACCTCACGTACAAGGGTTCGTCGTCGCTGGTCAAGGTCAAGAACGGGCAGCGCGTCGCGGCGTTCGTGGACTTTGTCGGAGGGCGGACCCAGTCGTACGACGACTACGGCCACGGCACGCACGTCGCGGGAATCATCGCCGGCAACGGCTACGACTCCTACGGTGCGCGCGCCGGGATTGCGCCGGACGCGCACCTGGTCGCCCTGAAGGTGCTCGACGGCGACGGCCGCGGCGTCATCAGCAACGTGATTGCCGCGCTCGAGTGGGCGGTTACGAATCGGGCGGCCTACAACATCCGCGTCATCAACCTCTCGGTTGGCGCGGGGATCACCGAGTCGTACAAGACCGACCCGCTGGCACTGGCGGCGAAGCGCGCCGTCGACGCCGGCATCGTCGTGGTGGCCGCGGCCGGCAACCTCGGCAAGAACGCGCTCGGGCAGCCGCAGTACGGGGGCATCACCGCTCCCGGCAACGCTCCCTGGGTGCTGACGGTTGGTGCGTCGAGCACGCAAGGCACGATCACGCGAAAAGACGACGTCTACGCGACGTACAGCTCGCGCGGTCCGTCGGCTGTCGATTACATGGCCAAGCCCGACCTGCTCGCGCCCGGCACCGGCGTCGTCTCGCTGAGCGACCCGACCAGCCTGCTCTACATGACCCGGACCTCCTCGCTTCTGGGCGGCATCCTTCCGCTCGCCTCGAAGCCGTATCTGAGCCTCTCGGGCACCAGCATGGCGGCGCCGGTTGTCGCCGGCACGGTCGCGCTGATGTTCCAGGCCAACCCCTCGCTGACGCCGAACCTGGTCAAGGCGCTGCTGCAGTACACCGCACAGCCCTATCCGGGGTACGACGCGCTGACGCAGGGGACGGGCTTCCT
>JBDTOB010000454.1:0-3245 GCA_039933435.1 Acidobacteriota bacterium
CGATCTCCTTGACCCAGTTGGTCGTCGAGCCGTAGCGGCTGGTCAGGATGTGCTCGCCGGTGACGCGGTCGACGACAAAGAAGTAGCCGTTGCGCGCCGCCGTCATCACCAGCTTGCGCATCCGCCCCTTGACTGGCGCGTCCACCAGCACCGGCGTCTGCGCCGAGTCCCAGTCGTGCATGTCGTGCGGAGCGGTCTGGTAGTGCCACGCCATCTTGCCGGTGTCGACGTTGACCGCGACAAGCGATCCGGTGAAGAGGTTGTCCCCTTCCCCGCGCCCGAGCGTGTACGCGGGCGTCGGATTGCCGGTGCCGAAGATGTAGAGCTTGGTGTCGGGATCGTAGGCGCCCGGGAGCCACGGCTGGGCGCCGCCGTGGCGGGCGGCATCGAGGCTTGGCCAGGTGTCGAGGCCCGGGTCGCCGGGATTCATCGGCACCGTATAGAGCTTCCACTGCAGCTCGCCGGTCTCGGGATCGAACGACTGGAGGAAGCCCGGCATATCGAGGTCGTTGCCGGTCCCGGCGATGACATGGTTGCCGACCACAATCGGCGCCATGGTCGAGAAGTACTGCTGGTTGAAGTCGGAGATGACCTTGTGCCAGCGCTCCTTGCCGGTCTTGGCCTCGAGCGAGACGAGATAGTTGTCGGGCGTCTCCATGTAGAGATAGTCGTGCCACATGCCGAAGCCGCGGGTGGCGATGTGGGTGCCGCCGCGCGTCTTCCAGAAGTAGTGCCACAGCTCGCGGCCGTCGCGGGCGTCGATCGCCCAGCCGTTGTCGGGCGAGGTCAGATAGATCGTGCCGTCCACCATCAACGCCGAGGCCTTGATGGTGACGCCGCCGCCGGAGTCGAACTCGCCGGTGCCCTCGCCGCCGATGATGAGCGGCACGCCGCCGCCGCCGCGACCGCCGCCGAAGCCGCCGTTCTCTTTCGCGGACCCGGCCGTCAGCTCGGACGTCCAGGCCAGTGTCAGGTTGGCGACGTTGGCCCGGTTGATCTGGGTGAGCGCGCTGTAGCGTTTGCCGCTGTAGTCGCCGCTATAGGTCGGCCAGATGTCGGAGAGCGGCTTGAGCAGCGCCGCCGGATCGATCCCGGAGCCCTGGGCCACGAGCAATGCCGGCGCGAGCACCAGCGGCATCAGAAAGAGCAGCTTTTTCAGGTTCATTTCAATGTCGCCAGATACGCGGTGACGTCGCGCATGCCCTTGTCGGTCAGCGTCGGCAGCATCGCCTTGTGCGGCGCGAGGGGATCCTTGACCTCGATCCGCGTCCGGTCGCCGTCCCGGGCAATCGACCGCTGGCTGCCGTCGGGCATCCGCAGGGTAATCAGGAAGTTGTCGATGCGCACGATCGGCCCGTCGATCTTTTCACCCGACGGCAGCGTCACCGTCGCCGTCACCGTCTTGGAATCGGGGGTCGGGGCGCCGCCGCGCCGGCCGCGTCCGCCGCCGCGGCCGCCGGATTCCCCGCCGGTGACCCAGAAATTCTGCAGCTCCTTGCCCTCCGGCACCTTGGTCGCGAGGCCCTGCAAATCCCCGGTCGGCGAGTGGCAGGAGCTGCAGTTCGCCGTGAAGTACTGCTGCCCGGCCGCCGCGTCGCCGACGATTGAATTCGGCGGCGGGGCATCGCTTTCGGGCGGCGCTCCCTGCCCCCGTGACGTGCTCAGCACGCTGTGGATGAATTCCGCCACCGCCCGGACGTCGTCGTCCTGCAGCGGAATCGCGGGCATGCCGCGCTCCTTGCGCTCGCCGTGGACGATGGGCAGGATGAGCTCGCCGCGCTGATCCATCAGCACCACCGGCGAGCGGAGCAGGTTCGGCCCGCCCATGCCGCCGCCGCGAAGGTCGGCGCCGTGACAGGCGCTGCAGTTGACGCTGAACAGCGCCTTGCCGCGTTCGATGAGGACGGGATCCCCGGGCGGCCGCTGTTGCGCCGGAAACACTGCTGGGCCGCGGCCGCCGCCGGCGGCGGGCGGCGCCGGGGGTAGCTGGGCGGGTGCGGCCGGAGCGCCGGCCGCCGGTGCGCCCTGTGCGGGCGGAGCGCCGGCCGCTGGTGCGCCCTGCGCCGCCACGTGGGCGGCGACGAAGGTCAGGGCCGCCAGCGCACCAGCGGCAAGGGTTCTCTGGATGTGCATTGCATGCTGAGTATTTTGCCGCGTGGTGGGTTTAGTCAACTTCCGTGTCGCCGCCGGCCGGTTACGCATCGCAGATCTCCATCGCCCGGGCGAGCGTCTCGAGTGGATCGTGGCCCGCCGCCGGCGAATACTCGTGGGTGACGAAGCCGGTGTAGCCGAGCTCGGCAATGGCCTGGGCGATGAAGGCGTAGTTCAGCTCCTGGCTGCTGTCGATGTCGTGCCGCCCGGGGTTGCCGCCGGTGTGGAAGTGGCCAATCCACTGGAAGTGGTCGCGGATGTTGCGCACGATGTCGCCGTCCATGATCTGCGCATGGTAGATGTCGAACAGAATCTTGACCCGGGGCGAGGCGACCCGCTTGACGACGTCCACTCCCCAGGCGATATGGTCGAACATGTAGTCCTTGTGGTTGACCTTGCTGTTCAGGTACTCCATGCAGATGGTCACCTGCTTGTCCTCGGCGTGCGCCTTGATCGCGTCGAGAAAGGTCACGCAGTGGTCCGCCCCCTCGGCCTCGGCCATACCGCCGCGGTTGCCCGAAAAGGTGATGATGTTGGGCACCGCGTTGGCCGCGGCCTCGTCGATGGCGGCATGGAGCAGCGGCGCCAGCCGCCCATGATTCTCGGTCCGGTTGAGCGCCACCGGGATGGTGCCGCCCGGGCCGCCTGGATACATCGAGGGGACGAGACCATATTTTTTCAGCACCGGCCAGTCGGCCGGCCCGATCAGATCGAAGCCCTTGATCCCGAGGGCGGCGGCGTCGCGGCAGCAGTCCTCGAGCGCCGCCCCGCGGGCGAAGACGCCGCGGGTCACGCCCTGCTTGATCCGCCCCTTCCAGCGCCGCGGTGCGGGGGGCGCGGCGGCAGCCGCGGACTGCGGCCCGGCCAGCGCGCCGCGCGCGGCCGCCAGCGATGCCGTCAGGGCTCCGAGAAAGACTCTCCGCTGCATATGACACCTCGTCCATCCTGCGGACCGTGAGACTGTATATTGAGACGCTATTGAAACGAACCCGGGAGGCAGCACATGGGCAAAGAGCCGCGCGCATCAGGTCCCGGCGTCTCGCGACGCCAGTTCATCGGCCGCGCCGCCGGCGCACCGGTGGCGGCAGCGCTGT
>JBDTOB010000455.1:0-3243 GCA_039933435.1 Acidobacteriota bacterium
TGGCTGCTGCCGCCGTGGGCGACGCTGGCGCTGGCGCTGGTGGCGGCGGCGCTGGCGTTCCACGAATACGCCGGCATCGCGGCGGCGCTCGGCGCCTCGGTGCCGCGGCTGGTCTCCGGCACGGCGGTGCTGATGGCGTGCGCGTCGATTGGCGGCGCCCAGGTCCCGGCCGAGATCGTGGTGATGACGGCCCTCATCACCATCGGCGCGCTGGCGGTCGGCGCCGGCGCGCCCGGCCCCGCGATGCTGCGCGATACCACCGCGGCGCTGTTCCCGATTGCCTACATCGGCCTGCCGCTCGGCGCGCTGGCCGCGGTCAGGATTTCCGGTGGACGCGAGGCGGTCCTGCTCCTGCTCGCCACCATCGTCGTCAGCGACTCGGCCCAGTTCTACACCGGCCGGGCGTTCGGCCGCCGGCCCCTGGCTCCCGCGATCAGTCCGAAGAAGACCCTCGAAGGCGCCATCGGCGGGCTGGTCTTCGGCACGGCGGCGATGGCCGCCGGCGGGCACGTGCTGTTCTCCGGCACCCCGCTTCCGATGCTGCTGCTCGTCGGCGCCACCATCTCGGCGCTCGGCATCGTCGGCGATCTGTTCGAGTCGCTGCTGAAGCGGAGCGCCGGGATGAAGGACTCGGGCACGCTCATCCCCGGCCACGGCGGAGTGCTGGACCGCATCGACAGCTGGCTGTTCGCGGCGCCGGTGTATTACGTGTTCGTCCGCTACCTGCGGTTCTGATGAAGCACATCGCCATCCTCGGCTCGACCGGATCGATCGGCCGGAGCGCGCTCGCCGTCGTCGCGGCGCACGCCGGTCGCCTGCGGGTGGTGGCGCTCGCGGCCGGCGGCAACGTCGAGCGGCTGGTCGAGCAGGTCGAGGCGACGACGCCCGCCCTGGTCGCGATGGCCACGCCGGAGGCGGCGCGCTGCGCGGACGCGGAGCTGGCCAGGCGCGGAACCAGGGCCCCGCGCGTGCTCAGCGGACCCGAAGGCCTGATCGCGGCCGCGACCCATCCCGAGGTGGAGGTGGTGCTGTTCGCCTCGTCCGGGACCGCCGCGCTCGACGCGGTGCTGGCGGCAATCGAGGCGGGGAAGACCATCGCCATCGCCAACAAGGAAGTGCTGGTGATGGCGGGCGCGATCGTCATGGAGGCGGCGCGCCGCCGCGGGGTGCCCGTCCTGCCGGTCGACAGCGAGCACAACGCCATTCACCAGTGCCTGCACGGCCGCGCCGCGTCCGACGTGCGCCGGCTGATCCTGACCGCGTCGGGCGGTCCGTTCCGCGGCGCCTCGGACGCGGAGCTGGCGGCGGTGACGCCGGAGGCCGCGCTCAGGCACCCCACCTGGAACATGGGGCCGAAGATCACCATCGATTCGGCGACCCTGATGAACAAGGGGCTGGAGGTCATCGAAGCCCGGTGGCTGTTCGACGCCGGCGCCGACCGCATCGCCGTGCTGGTGCATCCGCAGTCGATCGTCCACTCGATGGTGGAGCTGGTGGACGGCTCGACGATCGCGCAGCTCGGCGTCACCGACATGCGGCTGCCGATTCAGTACGCCTTCACCTACCCGGAGCGCTGGGCGGCGGCGCTGCCGCCGCTCGATCTGGCCCGCGCCGGGCGGCTCGATTTCGAGCGGCCCGACACCGACCGCTTTCCCTGCCTCGCCCTGGCGTTCCGGGCGCTCGGCGGCGACGCCGGTCTGCCCATCGTCCTCAACGCCGCCAACGAAGTCGCGGTCGCGGCGTTCCTGGACCGCCGCCTCGCGTTCACCGGCATTCCTCGCTTGATCGCCCTGACGATGGACCAGTACGAGCGGCACGGCGCCGCTCCGGTCCGGACCCTGGCCGATGTCCGGCGGGTGGACGGCTGGGCCAGGGATTTCTCGGCCGGCGCGACCGCTGGGGTACAATCGAAGGGGTAATCCCCGGCAGAGGTTTTCAAGTGACCAGCATTCTTTCCTTTGCGTTCGTGCTTGGCGTGCTCATCTTCGTGCACGAGCTCGGCCATTTCATGATGGCGCGGCGCATTGGTGTGCGCGTCCTGACCTTCTCGCTGGGCTTCGGGCCCAAGTTGTTCAGCGTCCGTCGCGGCGATACCGAGTACTGCCTCAGCGCCATTCCCCTTGGCGGCTACGTCAAGATGGCAGGGGAGAGCCCGGAGGACGCCCGCAGCGGGGCAGCGGACGAGTTCATGTCGAAGACGAAGTGGCAGCGCTTCCAGGTCCTGGTGATGGGCCCGGTCATGAACCTGGCGCTGGCCTTCGTGGTGATGGCTGTCGTGCTCTACCAGGGTGCGCAGGTCCCCGCCTTCGAGCAGGAGCCGGTCGTCGTCGGATCGCTGGCCGACGACTCGGTCGCCAAGGCGGCCGGCGTGTTGCCTGGGGATCGGATCGTGTCGGTGGACGGGCAGACGGTCGCCACCTGGGAGCAGTTCCAGATGGCGGTGGTCGGCAAGGCGAAGCGGCAGGTGTCGTTCGCCATCGACCGCGGCGGCCGCCCCGTCGAGATCAGCATGGTGCCCTCGGCGCAGGGCAAGTACGAGTTCGGCGACGTCGGCGTCATGCCGATCATGCACCCGCAGATCATCGCCGTCACCCACGACTCGCCCGCCGCGGAGTCGGGCCTGCAGTCCGGGGATGTCGTGCTCGGCGCCGCCGGCGAGGCCGGGGTCTCGCGCGAGCGGCTGGTCGAGATCATCAAGGCGCACGAGGGCCAGGCGATGGGGCTCGACATCCGCCGCGGCGGCAGCCCGGCGCAGCTCACGGTGACGCCGCGCAAGGTCGGGGGCACCGTCATCATCGGCGCGCAGTTGAGCGCCTGGGAACAGCGCACCATCGATCCCGGCCCGTTCGAAGCGGTGAAGATGAGCGCGGTCCAGAACTGGACCTGGTCGAAGATGATCGTCCAGACGCTGGCCGGGCTCTTCACCCACAGCACCTCGGTCAAGCAGCTGATGGGCCCGGTCGCCATCGCGGACCTCTCCGGCACCGCCGCGTCCCAGGGGTGGGTGTCGCTCTTCGGGCTGATGGCGATGATCAGCCTCAACCTCGGGCTGCTCAACCTGATGCCGATTCCCGTCCTCGACGGCGGGCACATCGCGATTCTCGCGATGGAGGGGGTCTCGCGCCGGGACTTCAGCATCAAGGTGAAAGAGAAGATGCTCCTCGCCGGCTTCGTGCTGCTGCTGATGCTGATGGTCACGGTCATCTACAACGACCTGACCCGCATCCAGTGGATCGAGAAGCT
>JBDTOB010000456.1:0-3242 GCA_039933435.1 Acidobacteriota bacterium
TCGTGCCGCTGACGCTGATCGCGCACTACGTGCGGGTCCACGAGGTGGGCTATCTCGCGGGCCAGGTGTATCTGCAGCCCCATCCGCGCGAGCTGATGCTCCGCAATCACGTCTGACGAGCCCGGCCGGTGATGCCGACGGCTGAGCCATAAGCCGCAGCGGCTGCATGTCCAAGGTGACGAGCCGAGCGGCCGCTGGGTAGCGCGTTACCCAGCGACGTTGCTTTTCGGCCCGGGGCTGCCGCGCGAGGGCATGTCGTTGCCGTCATTGCTCGGAAGAAAGCCCGTTCCCGTGCCGCTCCCGATCCGCCGGGCTGGCACTCACGTTGCTCAGGTTCGCGGCGATGAGGCTGCGACCAACAGGGGTAATCGGGACGGTGCTGCTGACCACCGTCCTCTTCTGGTCCGGCGTCTTTCATGTCGTGCGGCTCGCGGCCACCGTCGCCGACGAGCTCGCCAGCGCCGGCACGGTGCAGCTGACGCCGCGTCCGCAATCCACGGTGGTCTTCGATCGGGCCGGGCGTGAGGCCTTCACCTTCTTCGCCGAGCAGCGCATCGACGTGCCCCTCGATCGCATGTCTCCGCGTCTCGTCGACGCCGTCCTGGCGATCGAGGACCGCCGCTTCTTCCGCCACCATGGCATCGATCCCCTGCGAATCGCCGGAGCCGCGCTGCGGAACCTCCGCGCCGGACGGATCCGCGAGGGCGGCAGCACGATTACCCAGCAGCTGGCGCGCGCGATTCGTCTGACGCCGGTGCGGACCTACGACCGCAAGCTGCGCGAGATTCTCCTGGCCGCGCAGATTGAACGGCGCTATTCGAAGCCGCGCATCCTCGAGGAATACCTCAACACGGTGTACCTCGGCGACGGCTACTACGGCGTCGAAGCCGCGTCGCGCGGCTACTTTCACAAGCCCGCCGCGGATCTCGAGGTTCACGAGGCGGCGCTACTGGCGGCGCTGGTCCGCTCGCCGTCGAGCGACGCCCCGTCGGTCAACCCGAACGGTGCGCGGCAGCGCCGGGATCTGGTCCTCCGGCTGATGCGGGACCAGGGACGGCTGAATGACGCCGAGTTTCACACCGCCGCCGCCCGCGCCGTGCCCACGCGTCCGGCAGGAACCCCGCCGTCCTCCGCCGTGGTCCTCGCGGCCGCGGACGACGCGCCCCAGAGGGCCGGCGCCGCGACGGGTCTGTACTTCCAGGAGGAGGTGCGCCGCCAGCTGGTGGCCCTGTTCGGGTCGGACACGGTGCTGCGCGGCGGCCTGCGGGTGTATTCGACCTACGATCCGGCGATGCAGCGGGAAGCCGAGCGCGCGCTGACCACGAGAATCGCCGAT
The DNA here is from genome assembly GCA_039933435.1 of Acidobacteriota bacterium. GTDB lineage: Bacteria > Acidobacteriota > Vicinamibacteria > Vicinamibacterales > 2-12-FULL-66-21 > JALZOC01. Next base: position 1,337 of record JBDTOB010000456.1, read on the forward strand.
ATCGTCAAGGCGCGCCGGGCCGCGCGCGACCTGCAGGGCAGCTTCGTGGCGATGGACCCGGTCACAGGGGACGTCCGCGCGCTCGTCGGCGGGCGGGACTTCAACGCCAGCAGCTTCAACCGGGCCACCCAGGCCCGACGCCAGGCTGGCTCGGCGTTCAAGCCGATCATTTATGCCGCGGCGCTCGAGCGCGGCTTCGCGCCGGGCACGATGCTCCGCGATCTGGACACGCCGATTGGCATCGGCGATGCCGCCTGGCTGCCCGGCGGCAGCCACGAGGAATCGGAGTACACGCTCCGGGCAGCGCTCAGGGTGTCGAGCAACCGCGCCGCGGCGCAGCTGCTGCAGACCGTCGGCGTCAGCACCGCGGTGTATTACGCGCAGCGGCTGGGCATCGCCTCGCCGCTCCCACAGGTGCCGTCGCTGGCGCTCGGCACCGGCGAGGTCACCCTGATGGAGCTGACCGCGGCCTACACCGCCTTCGCCAATGCCGGCCGCGTCGCGGCGCCGAGAATCATCATCCGGGTCGAGGATGGATCCGGCTCCGCCCTCTATGCCGCACGCGAACGCCACACGCAGGCGGTGAGCGCGACGACGGCGTTCCTGATGTCGAGCATGCTGGGCGACGTGATCAGCGGCGGGACCGGGGCGGCGGCCCGGCGCGACGGGTTCACGCTGCCTGCCGCCGGCAAGACCGGGACGACAGACGACTACGCGGACGCCTGGTTCGTCGGCTACACGCCGCACCTGGTGGCGGGCGTGTGGTTCGGACTCGACCGGCCGGCGCCGATCATGCGCGGCGGCTTCGCCGGCGTCGTGGCAGTGCCGGCGTGGGCGCGGTTCATGAAAGCGGCCACGGCCGGCGACCGGCCCGACTGGTACGCGACGCCGCCGGACGTCGAGAAGGTATCGATGTGCCGGTTGAGCGGCGCCCGCGCGACGGAGGCCTGCCGGCACCAGGAAGACGTCTACCGCGTCACCAGCGACGGCGGTTCGCCGCGGCTGGTGGCGGTCGATGCGTTCTACGGAAATGACGAACAGCCCGCGCAGGCCTCCCGGACCATCGAACGTCCGGTCTACGAAGATCTCTTTCCGCTCGGCTCGGTGCCTGCCGAGCCCTGTCCGCTGCACAGCCCCGCGTCGCTGCTGTCGGAGCGCACCGTCTCCCCCTCATCCCCCGAGGCATCGTCTCTCACCGCGGCTTACGCATCCGTGCAGGCGGCGGCCACGCGACCGCCCGCTGTGATCATGGAGAAGATCCCCGGCCCCGACGGGGTGATGCGGATCGTGCTGCGGCAGGGGAAGTAGGACAGGGGGCCACGGGGGCCAGGGACACAGTGCCAGGGCGCTCGTCAGGCTGTCAGCAGGCGCCAGGTCAGTGCGGCGGCGAGCAGGGCATTGGCGGCGTGGCCGGTCCAGCAGATCCGGCACTGGAGATGGTTCACGAGCAGGCTGCGGCCGAGGAAGGCGCTCATCGCCAGGGCGGGAAGGGTCAGCAGCAGGAGCAGCAGGGTCGGCAGGTGCAGCAGCAGCCCCGCGGCGAGGAGCAGGTAGAGCGCGACGCCGAGCAGCGCGTTCGGCACGCCCAGGAGGCGCGATCGCGGGCTCCGGAAGAGCACCGCGCAGCCGCCCTCCGCCATCAGGCACACTTCGGGACCGGTGAGCCATGCCGGCAGAATCCGGTAGTGGCCGTAGAGCGCCGCCGCCGATGCCGCCCCGCCCGCCGCGAGTGCCAGCCAAATCACCAGGGTGTTCATGCGCGAGACCTTTTGCTTCCTCTCTTCAGGGCTGACACTCGGGACACCAGTAGGTCAGGCGCGCGTGCGGTCCCTGCGCCTTGACGCGAATCGGCGTGCCGCAGCGCCGGCACGGCAGCCGGGCGCGGCCGTAGACCCAGAGCCGCTCC
>JBDTOB010000457.1:0-3239 GCA_039933435.1 Acidobacteriota bacterium
CGCGTCCGGCTCCCACGGCCGGTGCGGCGCCTTGTGGTGCATCATCAGGAAGAACGGCTTGTCGCGCGGGCGCGTCTCGAGGAAGTCCAGCGCGAGATCGGTGATGACGTCGGTGGCGTAGCGGCCCGTGTAGGTCTTCTGGCTCGAGGCGGTGTAGAAGACCGGGTCGTGGTAGGCGCCCTGGCCAGGCAGGATCTCCCAGTGGTCGAAGCCGGCGGGGTCGCTGCCCAGGTGCCACTTGCCGATCATCCCGGTGTAGTAGCCCCCCTGCTGCAGCAGCCGCGGCGCCGTCATGCGCGAGCTGTCGAAGCGGTTGAAGACGGTGACGCCGTTCAGGTGCGAGTACTGACCGGTCAGGATCGTCGCCCGGCTTGGCGTGCAGATGGAGTTGGTCGCGAAGACGTTGGTGAGCAGCGCCCCCTCGCGGGCCAGGCGATCGATGTTCGGCGTCTTGTTGACGCGCGACCCGTAGGCGCCGATGGCATGCGCGGCGTGGTCGTCGGTCATGATGTAAATGATGTTCGGCCGTTCAGCCGCAGCCTGGGCGCGGGCCGCAGCGGGCAGCAGGAGCGCGGCCAGCAGGGCCAGCGTTGTCAGCACTCTCATCAGCACTCCTCGTTGCTTGGCGACAGGCGCGGACGCTACCGGCCCGGGACGAAGCGCCGAACCGTGACGCTCTCTCCGATGTCGATCGTCATGCCGTCCTCTCCGAACTCCACCGGTCCAGCGTAGTGCTGCCGGACCAGGGAAAGAATGGATGCCGGCGCGCCGTTGTAGTGCGAAAAGACCGCCAGTTTGGGCCTCGCGGCTTGAAGCACGGTGCCTGCCTCCACAGGATCGGTGTGATGAGCAGCGACCATCCGCGCATGGTGCCGAGTCTGCGAGTGGTCGGGCAGCCACTCGTCATCCGGCCCGACGAGGGCAGGGTCCTGCTTCGAGCGTCCGAGCTCGTGAATCAGCAGGTCGGCCCCGCTGGCGTACTTGATCAGGTTGTCTGAAGGACGGGTGTCCCCGGACAGCACCAGCGAGTGCTGCTGGTAGTCGACCCGGTAACCAAAGGCCGGCTTGACCGCCCCGTGGTCGACGACAAACGCCGTGACCTTGACGCCGTGGCTGTCGAACACCACGCCCTCATGGATGTCGGTCACGATGGCGCGGATGCCTTCCGCCGACAGCCTCTCGTCGACATCCCGCCGGACGTGGATGTCGAAGGCAAACGCCTGCTGGAGATGCCTCATCATGGCGCGCGTCCCGGCAGGACCCCACACTCGAAACGGGACCGTTCGCCCTTGCGATGCCCACGGGTAGAGATACAGTTCGGGCAAGGCGATGACGTGGTCCGAATGCAAGTGCGTCAGGAACACGCCGGTCAGGTCGACAGGCTTGAGTGCCATGCGGACCATGGCGGTCGGCACGCCGCGGCCGCAGTCGAACAAAAGCAGTTCAGGCCCGGCCGCCACCAGCGTGCCGATGCCGGCTCGTTGCGGGTTCAGCGTGGGTCCGCCGGCAGTTCCCACCAGGACGACCCGGAAAGGCGAGTCGTCGGCGCCTTTCTCGACCCGCGACCCGGCTTGCCCCGCGCCGGCCAGGACGACACACAGCACCCCGATGACGGCATTCATGCGGCCTCCGAATCACGCGTTCACGAACAGAAGGCCGGATCCTCGACTCGGCCGTGCCGTGCCTGCCAGGCTACTCCATCTAGTGGCATCGCCATCGCCGGCCGGCGCGACGTACCGGATGCGACCTGCCGGCCCGAGCCGGACGGCACGGCCGGCCGGCCGCCTCGGCCTATTCCCGATTTCGAAGCAGAGGCCGCTTGGTGTACGCGGCCGGTATGGTCAGTGCGGGATCGAACAACTGCACCTCCGCCCGCCGGTGACTGACGGCTCTGACGTAGCCGAAGTGGCGACCCGCGTCAGCTTCCAGAGCGTCGAGCTCCAGCGTGTTGTCTGGGCCGACGATCGCAATCCAGTCGCGCCAGTAGCGCCAGCCGTCCGGCAGCGTGTCGGCCAGGACGACGTCGACGATGCCGCTCCGCTGCCAATGCCGCCGCCACCACGCTGCGGAGTGCAGGCAGGATGGGTGTTCCGCCGCCCACCACGCCGCGAGCGGCGGCGGGATCACCTCGTCGATCTCTTCAATGAACCCGGCCAGTGCAATGCCGATCGTGCCGCCCGGCCGAACGAACCGCGCCAGGTAGTTCAGGTAGGTGTCGTCCGTCCCGTAGTACATGAACGAGTCAATCGACACGACGGCGTCGAAGAACCCCTCGGCGAACCGCAACGCACGTGCGTCGGCATGGATCGGAAACACACGCTCCTCGACGCCGGCATCCCGCACCCGCAGAGCGTTCTCCTCGGCGCTGAACCACAAATCGGCGGCCCACACCTGCACACCGAACTCACGGCACAGGAAGATCGACGACAGTCCCCGGCCGCAGCCGAGATCGAGGACGCGCTGGCCGGCCCGCAGTTCCATCCCCTCGGCAAGCCACTCCGACAGCCACAGCGGATTGGCCCCGCCGCTGACTCCGGACAGGATCCAGTCGGGGTGATACCTCGACGCGCGCGGGAAGCGAGCGCGCGTCAGGCGATCGTCCGCGGCTCCATCTCCTCGCTCAGAATGGCCTGCCTCGTGCATCAGCGTGCCTCCACGTTGGCGAGGGCCGACGCGGCCAGTTGGAAGACATCCGGCGGCACCCGCGACTTCGTGGTGACGTCCCAGCTGGCGGCGCGGATGTGCGACTGGCCGGACTGATCGCGTCGGGTAATCAACAGGAAGGTGCGAACGCAATCCGAACAGAGGTGTGCTGCTGGTGCCGTGAACGCCGCCCACGACAGCTCCACCTGCCGCGACAGCGCGGCCACAGCCCGCGGATCGAGTGTCGCCCGGCACTTCGGGTTCGGATTGCTGCACGTCACTGGTCCCGCCGACGTCAGGGTGACGTCTTTCGCGGCACCGCCGCCAATACCGCCGCGCGTGATCAGCACGATTGACCACCCGCCCGGATCCGCCGGTGCGTCCACCCGCGGGGTCGCCGCCAGCTCCATCGGAAGCGGCTCCGCGGGCGGGCCGGCCTCTTGGGCGGCTGCTCCGCCACCATGGGGCGGAGGGGCGGCTTGAAGGCCGCTCGCCCACCACACAATCAGTAGAAACACTGCCTGGAGCCTCATATTCTCCCCGTTGATCGACCGGCTGCCTCTTGCCCTGACGCCAGCACCGCGCGGTGGGCGCCC
>JBDTOB010000458.1:0-3237 GCA_039933435.1 Acidobacteriota bacterium
AGCACCAGCGCCAGCGGGCTGGCGCCGGCCAGCTCCAGCGCCGCCTCACCCGTCTCCGCTTCCTCGACGTCGAAGCCGCGCCGCTCCAGCAGGCGGGACAGCAGCCGGCGGATTGGCGCCTCGTCGTCCACGACGAGCACCCGGCGGGACGACCCAGCCGCGGAAGCCGCGGCCTTCTCGACGTGAGGCTGCAGCGGCAGCGACAGCCGGAAGCACGCCCCTTGCGGCGAGCCGCAGATAGTCAGCGAGCCGTTGTGCGCGGCGGCGATGCCGTGGGAGATCGACAGGCCCAGCCCGGTGCCCTGGCCGACGTCCTTGGTCGTGAAGAACGGCTCGAAAATCCGCCCGCGCATCTCCGCGCTCACCCCCGGTCCGTCGTCCGCGACGTCGACCGTGGCGGTGTCCGCCTGGGTGCCGCAGCGGATGGTGATGCTGCTCCCCTGCCCGGCGCTGGTCATCGCCTGTTCGGCGTTCAGCACCAGGTTGAGGATGACCTGCTGAATCTCCTCCCGGTTGACGAGCACCTGGGGGGCCGAGTCCGACAGCTCCGTCACCAGCCGGATGTTGCGCTGCTGCAGATGGTAGCCGCGCAGTTCGACCACCGCCCGGACGATATCGTTGAGATCGGCGCGGGTCCGGTTGGGGGCGCTGCGGCGGACGAACGACAGCAGGTTGCGGACGATCTGCCCGGCGCGCGCCGCCTCACGCCGGACGACCTCGAGGTCGCGCCGTGAGCCGGCCAGGGCCGGCTCCTCGAGCAGCAGCTCCACCGAGCCGATGATCGTCTGCAGAGGATTGTTGATCTCGTGGGCGACGCCCGCCACCAGCTCGCCGATCGCGGAGAGCCGCTCGCTGTGCACGAGCTGGTCGCGCAGCTTGATGTCCTGGGTGATGTCGCGTTCGGCGCCGACGAAGTGGGTGATCGTCCCGGAGGCATCGCGAAGCGCCGCCACCGTGCAGGCCGCCGGGAACGACGATCCGTCGCGCCGCCGGCGCAGCAGCGTGCCGCGCCAGATGCCGCGCTCCCGCACCTCGGCGCTGACGTGCGACAGCAGCGCGCCGAAGCCGTGCTCGACCAGGTCCCCGAAGGCCAGCGCCGACAGCTCCTGCTTGGAGTAGCCGACGGCGCGGACGAAGGCGTCGTTGGCCAGCTCCACCCCGCCGTCGACCCGGGTGATCAGGATCGAGTCGCCGGTCTGCTCGGTCGCTGCCGCCAGCAGCCGCTTCCGGGCGTCCAGCCGCTGCAGCTCTCCCCCCTGCGCCGCCAGCCGCAACGTCAGCAGCCCCAGGCCGGCAACCGTCATCAGGCCCGTCAGCAGAGCGCGGAAGTTGTCCAGAGTCCCGCCCATCGGCCAGAAGTAGAGCACCCCGTAACCGATCAGGGGGACGAGAAACACCGGGACCACCGCGGTGGCAATCGGCGAGGTCACCGGTTTCTCGTCCGCCACTTCCCGCGTCGAGTCGGGCGCCGACAGCGCCGCCGCCATGTAGCAGAGGAAGGGAATGATCCACGCCAGGTCGTACACGGTGCCGATGCGGTACGAGCCGCGCAGGATGGCCAGGCTGGTGAGAATCCGCGCCACGAAGCCGAACCCGGTGCCGGCGGCAAGGAAGGCGTAGGTGCGACGCCACGGCGTCCGGCGGGCCACCACCAGGGCGAAGACGGTGCCGCCGAACAGCAGCGCGCGGTTGACCTGGACGAGCGTCAACAGCATGCGCTCCGGATCGGCCGCGCCGGGCGACACCGCCGGGACCAGAACGAAATAGGTATAGATGAAGGCCGCCAGCAGCCCATAGCTGGCGATCACCAGGCCGACCGGTCCCACCGACTCCCGGCGCACACCGGCATGCGGCCTCGCAAACAGCGCGATCAGCGGGCCGATGCCGCCGCACAGGCTGAACAGCGTGTGCCACTGCAGCCAGGACTGCCGGCCATCGACAACCTGCTCGAACACCGAGCCGAGATGGCCGATGACCCACAAGCCGACGCCGATGCCAAACGTGTCCCAGAAGAGCCGCTGACAGCCGGCCCAGCGCCGGCGGCGAGCCAGGATGACCGCGCAGGTGGCGATCGGAGGCGCGAGGAGCGCGAGATTCCCGAGCACGGCCAGCGCTGCCGGCTGGGCGCGAAAGGCCCAGACGCCGGCGACGTACATCAGGACATACACGAGGCCGACGGACAGATAGGGCACGATCCGGCACCTGCCAAGGGGCGGACGGTCCGACCGTCCTCGTTAAGTTGGGGAACGTGAAGACTTTATCACGATTTCTCGACGTCGATTTGGGCCCGCTGCAGCCGGCCGCTGAAGTCCACGTAGACCGACTTCCACTCCGAAAAGACGTCGAGCGCCACGCTGCCCGCCTCGCGATGGCCGTTGCCGGTGTTCTTGGTCCCGCCGAACGGCAGGTGCACCTCGGCGCCGATGGTCGGGGCGTTCACGTAGAAGATGCCGGTGTAGAGGTCGCGCATCGCCGAAAACGCCCGGTTGATGTCCTGGGTATAGATCGAGGCCGACAGCCCGTACTCCACGCCGTTGCCGATCTCGACCGCTTCCTCGAGCGATCGGCACCGCATCACTGACACGACCGGGCCGAAGATCTCCTCGCGCGCGATGCGCATGTCGGGCCGCACGCCGGTGAAAATCGTCGGTTCGTGGAAAAAGCCGCGGCCCAGCGCGCCCCCCTCGATCCGCCGGCCCCCGCAGGCCAGCGTCGCCCCCTCATGTCTGCCGATCTCGACGTAGTCCATCACCGTCTTCAACTGCGCCTCGCTGCTCGACGGCCCCATCTGGGTCCGTTCGTCCAGGCCATCGCCGACCACCAGCGTCTGCGCCCGCGCGACGAAGCGCTCGACGAAGGCGTCGTGGACGCGCTCGTGCACCACCACCCGGCTGGCCGCGGTGCAGCGCTGTCCGGCGGTCCCGAACCCGCCCCACAGGCAGCCATCGACCGCCAGCTCCAGAACGGCATCGTCCATCACCAGGATGACGTTCTTGCCGCCCATCTCGAGGTGGACTTTCTTGAACGTCGGGGCGACGGCCTGATTGACGATGCGGCCGACGCGGGTGGAGCCGGTGAAGGAGACGATCCGGACCGCGGGGCTGGTGGTCAGCGGGGTGCCGACTTCGTCGCCGTCCCCGGTGACCATGTTGACCACGCCGGCAGGCACGCCGGCATCTTCGAGCACCTTGACGAAGTTGACCGCGGACAGCGGGGTCTGGGAGGCGGGCTTGAAGA
>JBDTOB010000459.1:0-3236 GCA_039933435.1 Acidobacteriota bacterium
GGGCGTTGAGGTCGGCCCCCGCCGCCACCAGCTGCGCCACGGCGTCGCGGCTGCCGAAGAATGCCGCCAGGTGCAGCGGCGTCCATCCATCCGCCGACTGCGCGGCGACCGCACCGCCGGTCGCGATCAGCGGCTCCAGCAGATCCCCCCGGCCGAGCGCGGCCGCGGCGAAGATGTCGATGGGCGCGCCGTGGGCCACCAGCCAGCCGGCGGCGTCCGGCTGGCGGTTGTAGAGCGCGGTCATCAGCGCGCTTTCCCCCGATGGTCCGGCCGCCGCCACCAGCGCCGGATCCGCCGTCGCCAGGCGCTCCATCCGCGCCGTGTCCCCCGCCTTCACGGCCGCCACGAACTCGTCTCTTCCCATTACTAATCCTACAGCGCCGTCCGGACCTGCAGGACGCGCGGAAGAATGGTGACGTCAATCCGCCCGCTGGCCAGGCCGGGCTCGCCATCCACGTGAAATTCCATCGGCTGCGCCGCTTCCACCGAGGCGGTGGTGACGCGCGCCGTCCGCACCCTCGGTGCCAGGTGCAGCGTGCCCGTCACCAGATGGCGTGCGTGCCATAACCGCGCCAGCACCGGCCGCTCCTCGACCATCGTCAGGTCGAGCAGGCCGTCGTCGAGCTCGGCTGCCGGTGAGAGACGCGCCCCCATGCCGTATTCCTGGCCATTGGCGAAGGCGATGACCAGCGCCCGCAGGACCTGGGGCTGACCGTCGAGCTCGACGCGGTATTCCGAGGCGCAGTAGCGCCACCCTTCGCGGGCCCCGAGCGCGAGATACGGCCAGCGTCCGCGATTGCCGGCCGTGCGCTGGTTGAAGTGCTTCGCCACCCGCGCATCGAGACCGATGCCGGCGATGTTGAAGAACGGCCGGCCGGCCATCATCCCGGCGTCGATCGTCCGGGTGCGTCCGTCGAAAGCGATGGCCAGCGCGGCGCGCGGGTCGTGCGGTACGGCCAGCGCCGCGGCGAGGCCGTTGCCCGAGCCTGCCGGGACAAGGCCGATCGCGGTGCCGGATCCGAGCAGCGCCGCACCGGCTTCGTTGAGCGTGCCATCGCCCCCCCAGACAATCACCAGCGACGCGCCGGCGGCCGCGCTGGCCGCGGCGATCGCATGCGCGTGCCCGGCGCCCGAGGTCACGTGGATCTGGGCGCGAAGACCGCGGCGCTCGGCCTCGCTGCGCACCAGCGCAGTACGAAGCGACGCCACCGCGCCGAGCGCGCCGGCACCGGAAACCGGATTGATGATGGCGACGATCGACATGAACTTTGGAAGTCCTGCGCGCGCGAACCTTGCTATAGTAACGTCCGAGCATGCCGATCCCGGAGGTTGCATGAAAAGCCTGGCGTTGCGCCTGACGCTGTTGGGTGTCTTCGTCGCCGCAGCCGCTGGCGCGGTGTACTTCTCGTGGACGTCGCGGACGCATGGCTATCGCGACGCCGGCCAGGCCGCCAGCTTCGACGAATCGTCGGTCGGCGCCGAGCGCGATGTGCTGGAGCTGCGGGCGGCGCAGGAAGGCTACGTGGCCGCCGGACAAGAGGACCAGTTCTGGGCCTCGAAGGTTGACGCCACCACGGCGCGGCTGCACGACACGCTGACCACCCTTCGGGCAAAGGCCACGGCGCCGGACGCGCAGACGGCCATCGACAACGCCTCGAGCGCCCTCCAGGATTTCGAACAGATGGATCGCCGCGCGCGCGATCATGCACGAAGCGGGCAGAAGCTCCTCGCCTCAGACCTTATTTTCACCGACGGCATCGAGCTGGCCGGCGCCGCGACCGGCGCGGTCGAGGACGCGCGGCTGGCCGAGCGGCGGCACCGCGCCGCGGCGCTGGCCGCGCTCGACCGCCAGGAGATCGCGGCGGCGGCCGCCGCACTGGCGGTCGGACTGATCACCGTCGGGCTGCTGGTGCCGCGAACCGACGACTCGGCCGCGGTTCCCGACATCACCGCCCGGACGGCACCGCGGATCGATCCCCCTGCGGCTCGCCTTGACGGCGGCCCGGGGATCGACGAAGGGTGGACGGCCGCGAAGGTCATGCCGCGCGCCAGGCCCGCGGCTCGTGCAGCCGCCACCCCGGCGGTGAAGGCGCCAGCCACCGCAGCATCGTCCACGAAGCCGACCGCGGTTGAAGCGCCGGCCGCCGCGCCCGCCGCGGCGCTCGCGGCTCCAACCGTCGATCTCCCCGGCGTCGCCTCGCTGTGCTCCGACCTGGCCCGCGTCGTGGACACGCAGGCGCTGCCGTCGCTGCTCGCGCGCGCCGCCGCCGTACTCGACGCCCCCGGCATCGTCCTCTGGATCGCGGATCCCGATGGCCGGGAGCTCAGCCCGGTCGTGACCCATGGTTATCCGCAGCAGCTGGTGTCGCGGCTGGGCACGATTGGCCGCGACGCGGAGAACGCGACCGCCTCGGCGTTCCGGACCGCGCTGCTCCAGACGGTGAAAGCCGACGCCGTGTCCAACGGCGCCATCGCGGCGCCGCTGGTCACCCCGGCCGGATGCGTGGGCGTGATGGCGGCGGAAGTGCGGCAGGCGGGCGAAGAGGATGCCGGCAAGCTCGCCATCGCCGCGATCGTCGCGGCGCAGCTCGCCACCCTGGTCGGCCCTCCTTCGGCCAGGGCCCAGGCCCGCGTCGAGGCCGCCGGCGCCTGAGAGCGGCGCGCACCTCACCGGTCAGGCTCGGATTTTCACACGGCTCGTCCCACGCGATCATGACGAAACCGGCGTGGCTCTACGCGCCGTCGCCGGCCGCTGCATCTTCCCCTTCAGCGTCATCGTCTTGTGATCCCGCACCACCACGGCGGTGAATGCCGACCCGTCCTCGAGGCGTGCGCTCCGCTGCCGGAGCTCCACCGGATCCGAGACGTCGTTGCCATTGAGGGAGGTCACCACGTCGCCCGCCTTGAACCCGGCTGCGGCCGCCGCCGAGCCCTCCTGGACGGCCGTCACCAGCACTCCGTGCTTGACCCCGAAATACTCGGCCAGCTGGTCGGACAGCGAGCTGACGGTGATCCCGAGCCGCCCCTGGCTGCTGAACATGAATCGATCGAGATTCGGTACGGCCGGGACGGGCGGCACCGGCGGGGCGCCGGGTACGCGCGGCGGCGCCGGCGGCGCGGGGGGCGGGGGCGGGAAGTCGGCGCTGAAGTCGCCATCGAAGTTGAAGTCCCTCATCACCCGGGCGGCGTCGAGCTCGCCGCCGAAGCGGATCCTGCCGCTCGCGGACGGCTCGACC
>JBDTOB010000460.1:0-3233 GCA_039933435.1 Acidobacteriota bacterium
ATGTCGCGCTGCTGACCAACCGTGTCTTCCCGAGCCGCGACAACACCCGCATCCGGACGATCCGGCCGGCATTCCACGACGCCGTCGTCGAGGCGCTGGGATAGAGCTTCCAGCTTCCAGCTTCCAGCTTCCAGCTTCCAGCTTCCAGCTCCCAGCTTCCAGCTTCCAGCGGTCTGCTCTGGGCTGGTCCATCCTCTGTGACACCCTTCGGCCACAGTCACGAGGCAGGATCGCGATGCCTGTCAACGCGATGCCGCGGCAGGAGACGATCTCCCGCCGCGCCGCGTAGCTGGGATGCAAATCAGAAATTCCGGCCAGCATCGCAGCACCGTCGTCAAATCTCCGCCGCGCTCGGAGGTCTCGGACGTCCGGCGGATGCAGGTATGAACAACGCCCTCTCTGACTCTGCGCTCGATCCGGTCCTCGCCTGGATGATGCGATTCGTACTGGGGCTGCGGGCGGGCACGGTGTGATGTGCGCGCTGGACCCCGGGTTCACGTGGGGCGTCTACCGCCTTCCGGGCGATGGATCAGCCTCCCGGCTTCCGGACGCCGGATCAGCCGCCAGGGCCTCGTCCGCCGCCCGGACGCATGCCGCGGCCGCCGCCCGGCTGGCCGGGGCCGCCGGGGCGGCCGAAGCCGCCGGGCTGACCGGGACCGCCCGGTTGACCGAACCCTCCCGGTGCACCTACACCTCTGCCGCCGCCTCGTCCCCCCCGCTGTCCGCCGCCAACGCCCGGCACGCCCCGTCCGCCGGCCGCGCCCGGCCGGTTGCTGACGTTCGAGAACAGAAACGTCCACTCGTTGTAGTGCGTGCCGCCGTGATAAATGCGGATCGACGGCTCCTTGCTCTTGCTGACGACGCCCATGATCCCGCCGCCCTGCTGACCGGCGCCGCCGATCTGGCTGCCAAGTTGGCCAGCGCCGCGCCCGCCTCCGGCGCCAAAGGGCGACTCCGGACCGAACCCCTGCGGCGGCTGCGTCGAGCCGCGGCCGCCCGGGGGCTGAAGGCCGCCCTGCCCACGGCCGCGCCCGCCCGGCTGTTGCGGCTGACCGGGATTCTGCTGCAGCCCGGCCGCCACGGGGATGATCTGGAAATCCGCCCCGGTGACCGGGTCCTTGTATTTCTTGCGGAGGAAGCGCTGCTGGACGAGGATGTCGATGGTCGGCGGGAAATTACCCGGGCCAGCCTTGCGCTGGTAGAGATTGATGGCGCGGGCGTACTGCTCCCCTCGAAAGACCAGCTCCGCCTCCCGCTCCCGCTGCATTTCGTGGCGCCACACCGGCATCGCGACGGTCATCAGCACCATCAGCACGCCAACACTGACCAGCAGTGCCGCCATGGCGTAGCCGCGCTGACCGTCTTGACCCTCTAAATGCATGAGAGTATTATCCTTAGCGTAGAATTTATGGTAACACAGCGTCGCTCCGCCACAGCCCTCGCGAGCTTCGCCGCCCTGGCGCTGCTCGTTGCTGCCACCGCGTGCGACAAGGTGCCGCTGCTGGCCCCGACGGGATCGGTGATCTCGCTGTTCCCCGCGGCATCAAGCGTGCCGCTGAACGGTACCGTCGAGATCGTCGCCACCGTGATTGAAAACGGCGTCGCCTCCACGCCCTCCACGAGCACAGGCACCGGCACGACCGGCACCGGGACGACAACGCCAACGACGACCACGACAACGACACGGGCAGGAGCTGGCACGCCGGTGCAGAACGGCACGCTGGTGTCGTTCACGACCACGCTCGGCACCATCGAGCCGCGCGAGGCGCGCACCCAGAACGGCGAAGTGCGGGTCCGCTTCACCGCGCAGGGGCAGAGCGGTCTTGCGACCATCACCGCGTTCTCCGGCGGCGCCTCGGCCAAGATTGAAAATCTGAAGATCGGCAGCGCCGCGGCCGAGCGTTTGCTCGTCAGCGCCAGCCCGCAGTCGCTCGGACCGTCGGGCGGCAACGCCACCGTCTCGGCGCGGGTCGAGGACGCCTCCGGCGCCGGCGTCGCCGGGGTCACGGTGACGTTCACGACTGACGCCGGCACGCTGTCGTCGTCGAGCGCCGTCACCGATGCCAGCGGCGTCGCCACGGTCACGATCAACACGTCGCGGGCCGCGAAGGTGACGGCGAACGTCGCCGGCAAGACCGCGGACGTCTCGATCAGCCTCAACCCGCGCACCGGCGTCACCATCAGCGGCCCGACCACGCCGGTGTCGGCTGGAGTGCCGGCGACCTTCACCGTGGGCGTCGGCAGCACCGCCAACATCCGCGATGTGACCGTCGAGTTCGGCGACGGCGATCGCCAGTCGCTCGGGTCGCTGAGCGGATCGACGACCATCGCCCACATCTACACCGACGCCGGGACCTACAACGTCCGCGCCACCGCGATTGATGCCAGCGGCTTTTCCGAGCAGGTCGGGACGTCAATCTCGGTGCTGCCGGGCCAGCCGCCGGCGGTGACGATTACCGCCTCGAACAACAACCCGAGCGTCGGCGAGGTCGTCATTCTGACCGCGCAGGTCTCTGGCGCAACCTCGACGATCATCCGCTACGAGTGGAACTTCGGCAGCGACGCCATCCCGCCGACCGCGCAGACCACCGGCAACCGCGCCACGGTCAGCTACACCGCGACCGGCACGAAGATCGTGACCGTCCGCGTCATTCAGGGGACCGGGCCGACCGGAGACGGCACCACGGCGATCGTCGTCCGGCCGTAATCGCCGCACGCGAGTAAGCAAAAGCCGCTGCGGCCTGTTGCCTGCAGCGGCTTTTCTTTGCCTCGCCGGAGAACGCGCAGCGATCAGAACGCGGATGGGCCCAGCAGCATCCACTCCGCGCTCGGGCACGTCGTCGGAGCTGGCTGCTGCGTATCGATGAAGACAACCGGCTCCTCGATCTTCCCGCTCACCGAGCCCGCGATCGCCACCGCGCCCAGCCCGGAGAGCGGTTGCGGGTCCGGGAACGCAATCGCAAGATCAGACGGCCGGCAGCCGAAAGCCGAAAGCCGAAAGCCGAAAGCTGGAAGCTGGAAGCCGGCAGCTGAAAGCTGAAAGCTGTCTATCAGAAGTCCGAGTACGGCGTCCCGTCGAGCGCCGTGCCTTGCGCGCCGCTCTTGACGTTGTAGATCCCGGGCTCCGTCGACGGGTTGCTTGGATCGGGTTCCGCCGGCTCCGTCTGCCAGGTGTCGCTGCTCTTGGACATCGGGTCTTCGGGAATCTTCCGCAGGTAGCCGTCGGTCACCAG
>JBDTOB010000461.1:0-3216 GCA_039933435.1 Acidobacteriota bacterium
TCGCTCGTCGGCTACGTGATGGCCGGCGGCGACATGTTGAACGCGGCGCGGGTGGTCCTGACGGTGGTGGGCACGGCGCTGGTGGCCGGCGGCGCCTCGGCATTCAACCAGGTCATCGAACGGAAGACCGACGCGCTGATGCGGCGGACGCGGCTGCGTCCCGTGCCGGACGGCCGGCTGCAGCCGCCGGAAGCACTGGTGTTCGCGGCGGTGCTGTCGATCGCGGGCGTCGCCATCCTTGCCGCCGGCGTCAACCTGCTCAGCGCCGGCGTCGCCCTGACGACGCTGCTGACCTACGTCGCCGTCTACACACCGCTCAAGCGGCGGTCGTCGTTCTCCACCGTGGTCGGGGCGATTCCGGGCGCGCTGCCGCCGGTCATCGGCTGGGCCGCCGCGAAAGCGACGCTGGCCCCGGGGGCCTGGGTGCTGTTCGGGATCGTCTTCCTGTGGCAGCTGCCGCATTTCCTCGCCATCGCGTGGATGTATCGCGAGGACTATGCCCGGGCCGAGTTCCCGATGCTGCCGGTGCTCGACCCCGACGGCCGCAGCACCGGTCATCAGGCCACCATCTACTGCGCCGCGCTGCTGCCGGTCAGCCTGGCGCCCTCGCTCATCGGCATGGCCGGGGTCTTCTACTTCGTCTGCGCGCTGGTGCTGTCGATCCTCTTCCTGATCCTGACGATCCGCTTCGCCCGGACGCGCACCGCCGCCGACGCCAGGCGGCTGTTCTTCGGCTCGATCCTCTACCTGCCGCTGCTGTGGATCCTGATGATCGCAGGACGGGTCTGAACCGCCGGACCCGAAGAGACCTTGAAGAGAACCAGGTGGCCCTTTCCGATCTGCCGCTCCTCAACGCTTCGCTCAACGCCGTCTCCGGTGTGCTGCTGCTGACCGGCTACATCCTGATCCGCCGCGGCCGCATTCGCCTGCACCGCGCCGCGATGATTTCGGCGTGCGTGGTGTCGGCGATGTTCCTGACCTCATATGTCATCTACCACGCCAACATCGGCTCGAAACCGTTCACGGGCCGCGGCTCGATCCGGGTTGTCTATTTCGCCATCCTGATCACGCACGTGCTGCTGGCGGCGGCCGTCCCGCCGCTCGCCCTGATCACGCTCACCCGCGGGCTGCGGGGGCGCTTCGAGCGCCACGTCGCCATCGCCCGCTGGACGTTTCCGATCTGGCTCTACGTCTCGGTCACCGGCGTCATCGTCTACGTGATGCTGTACCGCCTGCCTCAGTAACCTTCGGACCCGAGGTGACCCGACGTGCAGGCCGTTCCCGGCGCCCCCCTCCTTAACGCGCAGCTCCTGCTTGGCGCCGCGGCGCTGCTCGTCGCCGCGCTGCTGTTGTTTCTCTACCTCTACCGCCCCAGGCTCTACATCCGCTACTGGATCCTCGGCTGGAGCCTCGCCGCCGGCTCGTCGCTGCTGCTCGCGCCCTCATACGACAGCCCGCGCATCGCGGCCTCGATCTACGGCCTGTCGCAGTTTCTCGGCATCACCGCGGCACTGCTCTTCGTGATCAGCGCCGACGCCTACCGCACCAGGCCGCGGCTCCGCCGGAGCTATGCCCTGATCGTGCTGCCGGTGCTGATCTGGTTCGCGCTGGCGCCGCTGGTCCTGGGACGGGTCGCCGTCCACGGCCCCGGCCACCTGCTGATGGCCGGAGGCTTTGCCGCCGCGGGCCTGGCGCACCTGCTGCTGCTGCGGCAGACGCGCCTCCTTGGCGCGGCGCTGGTCGGGGCAATGATGCTGACCCTGGCGGCGGCGCATGGCTGGTGGGGCTTCAACGCCGGCGGGGCGGCCGGACTGACCGGACGCGGGGCGTTCATCAATCTCGCCCTCTACCTGGCGATGGCGCTCGGGATGCAGCTGATGTCGTTCGAGGACATGACCTACGAGCTGCGGATGTCGAACCGCCAGCTCGAGTCGACGCAGGAGAAGCTGCGCGATCTCATCACCCGCGACGGGCTGACCGGCTGCCGCAACCGCCGCTACTTCCATGAAATCATCGGCAAGGAAGTCGGGCGCCACCGCCGCTACAACATTCCCCTGTCGCTGCTGTTCGTGGACATCAATCAGTTCAAACTGATCAACGACACGTTCGGTCATGAGGCTGGCGACCACGTGCTCCAGCGGGTCGCGGGCTTTCTCGTCCGCCACGTCCGCGATGCCGACTACGTCTTCCGCTGGGGAGGGGACGAGTTCCTGATCCTGATTTCCTGCCGGCTCCGGCAGGCCGAAGAAAAGGCGCTCGATCTCAAGGAGGCGTTCCTGCTGTTGCACGGGGCCACCGTGCCCGCCGGGGTCGGCTTGAGCATCGGCTGCGCGGAAATGCCGCTCGAGATCGGCAACGTGATGGACGTCGTCCGCGAAGCGGACGAGCGGATGTACCGGGACAAGCGCGGGCTGCCGAGCGCTCAGTAGAGCAGGTACTTGCTCCGCAACGCCCGCCACCTGGCCTCACCGGCGGCCCAGCCCGCGGCGATTGCCGCGGGATCCTCGCCGGCGCGAATCCGCGCGACGGCGTCCTTCAGCCCGAACAGCCGCTCGGTGGCTTCCAGCTCGTACTGCGCGCCGTAGAGCTTGTGCAGCGCAGCGGCGACTTCCAACCCGACTCGCACCGGACGGAGCGCGACCCGATCGGTGACGATCATGAACACCCCGCCGCAGGCCTCGTTGGCGTACTTGCTCGACGTCGGCGTAAACCGGACCGGGTAGAAGCGGATGCCCGGCAGGCCGCGCGCGTTGAGCAGCCCGGCCAGCGCCACGCCGTCGACCCACGGCGCGCCCACCTGCTCGAAGGGCGTATCGGTGCCCCGCCCCACCGACACGTTCGACCCTTCGATGGCGCCGATGCCCGGGTAGAGCGTGGCCTCGGTCAGGTTGCGCATGTTGGGCGAGGGGTTGATCCAGGTCAGGCCGGCGGAATCGAACCACTCGTCGCGCGTCCAGTTCTTCATCGCCACCACGGTCAGGTCGGCGCCGATGCGGTTCTCGCCGTTGAAGAGCCGCGCCAGCTCGCCGAGAGTCATGCCGTGGCGCACCGGCATCGGGAAGTAAGACGTGAACGCCAGGGCGCTCCGGTCGATGGTGGGACCCTCGATCTGAAACCCGTCGATCGGGTTGGGGCGGTCGAGCACGATCACCCGCAGCTTCCGCTTCGCCGCCTCCTCCATCACATACGCCATCGTCGTCATGTAGGTATAGAAGC
>JBDTOB010000462.1:0-3206 GCA_039933435.1 Acidobacteriota bacterium
CTGGCTGGCCCGCGCCGAGACGGCAAAGACCTGCGCCACCCCCGTGGCCAGGGCGGCCAGGAGCCCGGCCACGATCACCGTCTCGAGCAGGCCGAAACCCGACTCGCCGATTCTGTTGTCGCTCGGTCGCGGCATGGCTCGACAGGCTGCAACGCGCCTGCCCGACGCACGACCGCGCGATGTGCCGGTCATTCTCGCTGCGGCGCAGCGGCAATCGCCTCGCGCACGCAAGAACTGCGTTGTCTTGAAGCGGCGGGAGAGGCAGAAATTGCGCTTAGCGCGGCAGCTGCGTCAGCCGCGCCGACGGTCCGCCGCTCTCTCCGTCGAACAGCCGATCGAGCGCGCGGGCGAGCGCCTGCACGCCGAGGCACCCGGCCTCGAGCCGCGCGATGCGCGCGGCATCGAACGACTCCGGCAGCGCCAGCGCGTCGCAGGACAGACTCCAGGAAAACGCCTGTCGGGCCGCTCCACAGACGTCACGGTTCAGGGCGCCGTAGGGGTAGGCGAACGTCTCAACGGGGCGTTCCGTGACCGCCTCGAGCGCCGCGCGGCTGTCGAGCATCTCGCGACGCCGCGTCTCCGGCGGCTGGTCCTCCAGGCAGAGATGGTTCACGGTGTGCGCGCCAATCGCCATGCCGGGAATCCTCGACAGCTGGCGTACTTCCTCCGCCAGCATCGGCCTTCTGGAGGGGTCCGCGGCGGCGCCGCTCCACGCCTGCAGCTCCGTCACGATGAGATCGCGCTGCTGCAACGTGGCATGGACCAGTGCGTCGTGCAGCCGGACCCGCGACGCCGCCCCCTCCTCCGGGGTGGCGGTGGTGAGTTCGCGCAACACCTGCGACGACGCCATGCGCCGCGATGCCGGCACCGCGGCGTTCCCGTCGAAGACGCGCTCCAGCAGATCCCACCAGTACTCACCCGGCTCGGTCAGCCATCGCGTCGTACAGAAGAACGTCGCCGCCATGCCGTGGCTCGACAACAACGGCGCCGCGGTCGTCAGGTTGTCGAGATAGCCGTCGTCTACGCTGATGGCGACCGGACGCTCAGGCAAATCTTCCGGCGGTGTCCGCAGCAGCTGCTCGAGCGGCATCACGGTGCAGCAGGACCGGAGGTGTGCGAGGTGACGCGCCATCTCCACCGGCGCGATCGCCAGGCCCTGGACGTCCGCCTCCTCCGCGACCCGGTGATACAGCAGCACCACGCCGCGCGGCGCGGCGCGCTCCGGAGCCGCCGTCTTTCTGGCACGGATGCCGGTCAGCGCCGGGAAGTAGGGATCGACGGCCGCGTATTCCTGGTCGGTGAGCTCCTCGGCGGCAAGGCCATGGAGAAATGCGACGTTGGTCAGCACGTTGCCGAAGACGTCGGCCGACGTGTGCGCAGGCGCGAAGCTGGTTTCTACCAGCTGGCGGGCGCCGGCTGGCGTCAGCCGCCAGAAATCCCCGTCCCGGCCGTATTCGAGACAGACGCGGCTCGCCGCCGGGAACGTCGCCAGCAGCACGCCGCCGGGACCGAGCATCCGGTAGCATTCCCCGAGGGCCGCTGCCATGTCGTCGACGACGTGCAGGGTCTGCGTGAGGATGATGCAGTCGAAGCGCGCGTCTTCGACGCCAGAGGCGGCGCGGAGGTCCGCGATGACCGTCGCCCGCGCATTCGCGGCGTCGACGTCGAGCACGTCTGCGGTCGTGACCCTCGGCCCCCCGAACGCCCGCGTCAGATCGTCTTCCTGAATCTCCAGCACCGCACCGTGGACGTCCGAGGAATGCGAGGCCAGGAAGGTCTCGATGTAGCGCCGGTCGACCGGCGTGCCGCGGTCGTATCCCCAGTCGCGGCTCACGGGATCGACTCGCCGCAGATCGCCCCAGTCCACGGCCGATGCGCCGTGATGTTCGAGATAGGCGCGGTGATGCGCCGCGTCGGCCCGCAGGCGGTCGAGCTCCGCCAGGTCGGCATCGCGGCGCGCCAGCAGCAGCCGGTGCCCTTCGCGGGTGCGGCCGAAGGCCACTTCCCGCTCCACCAGCGCCGCCCGCATATGGGTCCCGACCACCGCTTGATGGCGGGTCAGCACCTGGCGAAGGAAGCGCAGGTGGTCCTCGTCTTCGCCGGGCCGGCGCCGCTTCGCGCCGGCATCACGGGAGACCAGCGATGCCGGCAGATGGCGCAGCGTCTGTCCCGCGAGCGCCAGCCGCAGCCAGAACTCGTATTCCACGAGGCCATCGAGCTGTTCGTCGAAGCCGGCTTCCTGCCAGGCCTTTCGGCGAAAGACGAACACCGGCGGGGTGCCTCCCGGATCCGCGAGCAGCGACGCCGCGTCCAGGGCGGGCGGGCCCCACGCCGCGGCATCAGGGTCGCCGGCGCCGACGAGGGTCACGCCCGGAGCCACGGCCGCGATGGCCGCATCAGCGGCCAGGACCGCAGCAGCGCGCTCGAGCAGCGCCGACGCGGGAAGCCAGCCCTCCGGGATGACAGCGACGAGGTCACCGGCCGTTTCTCCGATCGCCGCATTCAGCGCCGCGCCCGGATGCCCGCCGACGTCGAAGATCCGCGCGCCCGTACGGACCGCGATCGACTCCGCCAGCACCGCCGCGCCGTCGGTCCGGATGAGGGCCAGCTCGATCGCCACGCCGCGCTGCCGGCTGAGCGCATCAGCGGTCCTCAGCAGCGCCGCGCCGCCGTCCGTCACCCGGAGCAGCACAGAAACGGTGGGGGTCACCGGCCACGCCCTCCGAAGATGTCGTAGATCCGCCGGAGCGGAGCCGACAGGCGCCAGCTCAAGGACTCGCGCAGCGCGGCCACTTCAGATCGCAGCGTCACCGTCTCTCGCTGGAGCTCGTCCCGCGCCACCCTGAGCCGCTGCAGCTCCTCCTCCTCCGCCTTGCGCCGCCGCACCTGCTCAGCCTTCCGCGCCGCCGCCGCCAGCTCCTCACGCGCCCGGCGCAGCGCCGGCTCCAGCGTCGTCAGCCGGTCGCGCTCGAGATCCGCCACTTCCCGTCCCAGATGCAGCGCCTCGCGCTCCTTGGCGACGATCACGTCGGTGAGGTGCTCCCGGT
Organism: Acidobacteriota bacterium; assembly: GCA_039933435.1. Lineage (GTDB taxonomy): Bacteria > Acidobacteriota > Vicinamibacteria > Vicinamibacterales > 2-12-FULL-66-21 > JALZOC01. Next base: position 3,048 of record JBDTOB010000462.1, read on the forward strand.
AGGCGGCGTCGTGTTTGGCCAGCAGCACGTCGAGCGGACGCCGGTAGGCCCGTGCGTCGAGCATCACCCGGCTCATCGACTCGGCGCGGCGGCGGTAGTAAAAGAGGACTTCCGGAATGATCGCTCCAGCCCGGCCGCTCTCCACCAGCCTCAGCCAGA
>JBDTOB010000463.1:0-3204 GCA_039933435.1 Acidobacteriota bacterium
CCCGAACCCGGAACCCCGAACCCGGAACCCCGAACCAGAACCCGGAACCCCGAACCCGGAACCTGAACCCCGAACCCGGAACCCCGAACCAGAACCCGGAACCCCGAACCCGGAACCCCGAACCCGGAACCCCGAACCAGAACCCGGAACCCCGAACACAGAACCCCGAACCCGGAACCCGGAACCCTCTGAATGCAGTACCCTCCCCAGATGCTGCTGGCGTGGACGGTGATCGCCGTCCTCATCCTCCTGACAGGGCTCTATGTCGCCGCGGAGTTCGCCGCCGTCAGCGCCCGTCGCAGCCGGCTACGTGGGCTCGCGGACGACGGCAATGCCCTGGCGGCGCGGCTGCTGCCCGTCCTGGAGAGCCCGCGCGAGCTCGACCGTTATATCGCAGCCTCGCAGGTCGGCATCACCCTCTCCAGCCTGATCCTCGGGGCCTATGGGCAGGCCACCCTGGCGCCGCGCATCAGTCCCCTCCTCGAGCGCCTCGGCGGCCTGCAGCCCGCGACCGCCGAATCGACGGCGGCGGTCGTGGTGCTGGTCAGCCTGACGATTCTCGCGGTGGTCATCGGCGAGCTCGTGCCCAAGTCCCTCGCCCTCCAGTACCCCACCGACGTCGCGCTCTTCACCTTCCTGCCGATGCAGTGGTCGATGCGGGCCTTCGCCTGGTCGATCTGGCTGCTGAACGGCAGCGGCGTGCTGCTGCTGCGGCTGCTGCGGATTCCGTCCACCGGCCACCGCCACGTCCACTCGCCGGATGAAATCGCGCTCCTCATCGCCGAGAGCCGCGACGGCGGCCTGCTCGAGCCCGAGGAGCAGGTTCGCCTCCACCGTGCCCTCCGGCTCGGGCTTCGCTCGGCGCTGCAGCTGATGGTGCCGCGGGCCCGTCTCGCGCTCATCGACATCGCCACGCCGTTCGACGATGTGCTGCGGATCGTCGGCTCGAGCCCCTACAGCCGACTGCCCGTCTATCGCGGCTCCCCCGGCACCATCGTCGGCATCCTCCACATCAAGGATCTGGTGACGCAGTACCTGCAGGCCGGCCGGGTCCCCCTCGCGTCGCTGGTCCGGCCCATCGTCCGGGTCCCCGAGTCGATGCCGGCCGACCGCCTGCTGGCCTTTCTCCGCGACAAGCGCAGCCACCAGGCGCTGGTCGAGGACGAAGCTGGCGCCGTGGTCGGCCTGATCACGCTCGAAGACGTGGTCGGCGAGCTGCTTGGCGGCGTCGCCGATGAGTTCAAGGCGGCGCAGCTGCTGCCGATCCGGCTCTCGGACGGGCGGCTCAGGCTGCCCGGCCAGATGCGCCTCGAACAGGCGGCGCCGCTCATCGGCCGCCCCTGGAAGGGATCCGGCGGCACGGTCGGATCCCACCTCGTGGAGCGGCTCCAGCGAGTGCCGGAGTCGGGTGAAGAGCTGGTCGTCGACGGCATCGCCATCGAGATCGAGTCCGTCGAGGGAAGCGCGGTGGCGTCGATCATCGTCGGCGACCGCCCCCAGGTCGGCGGCGGAGGCTCGCGATGACGGCGTTCCTGATCATCACCGCGCTCATCCTGCTGAACGGGATCTTCGTGGCCGCGGAGTTCGCGATCGTCGGCGCGCCGCGGGCCGCGATCGAACGGCTGGCCGCCACCGGCCACCGGCTGGCGCGGGCGGTGCATCGCGTGCTGGAGGATCCCCAGCAGCAGGATCGCTACATCGCCACCGCGCAGCTGGGCATCACCCTGGCGAGCCTCGGGCTCGGCATGTACGGCGAGCACGTGCTCGCCGACCGCATTTTCGCCGCAATCGGCGGCCATGGCCTGCCCGAATGGGCGGCCTCGAACGCCGTCGCCAGCGTTGCCGCCGTCGCCATCCTCACCTACTTCCACATCGTCATCGGCGAGATGGTGCCGAAGTCGCTGGCGCTGCAGCATGCCGAGCGGATGGTGCTGTGGATCACCCGGCCGATGCTGTGGGCGCGCAATGCGCTCTATCCCTTCGTGGTCGGCTTGAACGCCGTCGGCAACGTGGTGCTGCGGATGCTTGGCGTCGATCGCCGCGATGGCAATCCGGATCAGTACTACACGCCCGAAGAGCTGCAGTGGATCGTGCAGGAGAGCGAAGACCTGGGCGTGCTGCGCGCCGAGTCGGGGCAGATGCTGCAGGAACTGTTCGCGTTCGGCGACCGCACCGCGGGAGAGGTCATGGTGCCGCGGGTCCGCGTCACCGGCATTCCGGTCGGCGCCACGCCGGACCAGATCCGCGAGCTGCTCGGACGCCTTCCCCATACCCGCTATCCGGTCTACGAAGGCGACCTCGATCACATCGTCGGCATGGTGCACATCAAGGATCTCCTCGGCGTGCTGCTCCGGGAGGAGGCGATCGCCCAGAGCCACGCGCGGCCGCTGCCGCTCGTGCCCGAGGGCTCGGAGCTCGACGGGGTGCTGTCGACGATGCGGCGGGAGCAGACCCAGATGGTGATCGTGCTCGACGAGCATGGCGGGACCGCCGGCGTGATCACGCTGCAGGACCTGTTCGAGGAGGTGGTCGGCGAGATCGAGGAGGGGCCGGCCAACACGCCCGAGGTCCATCGCGACGCCGACGGCCGGCTGCGGGTGCCGGGCACGCTGCGGATCGACGAGCTCGGCCAGGAGCTCGGCCTCGAGCTCGAACACGAAGACGTGGACAGCGTCAGCGGCCTGGTGCTGATGCTGCTGGGGCGGCCGGCGCTGGTCGGCGACACCGTCCGCTACGGGCGAGTGGTACTGGAAGTGACCGCCGTCAAGGGGCACGGCGTCGGCGAGTGCGCGGTCTCCCTCTCTCAGCCGACGTGAATGCGCGGGCGGCGCTGCGGGTTCGGCTCCGCCTGGCGGAGCACCTCCCGGGTGACCGGGGCGGTGTCCCCCTCGCCGAAGGCGAGGAACTTCAGCAGATAGGCAATCGGATTGCCCTCGGTCCAGCCGAAGTAGGCGTGGGGAATCTTGCCGGTCTTGTCGCGGCAGTAGAGCAGCAGCGCGGCGATGGCATTGGGTATCGCCGGGCTGACGCAGCGGAGCACGTGATGGTCGCCGACCCGGACGCCCTGGACGTGCAGCGTCTGGGCGAACTCGGACACGTCGCCGGGCTGCACCTCGACGAACAGCACCCGTTCGTCGGGGGCGAGGTGATGCGAGTCCTGGGCGTCGCGCAGCTTGCGCTCGTATTCCTCGGGCTGTCCGGTGT
>JBDTOB010000464.1:0-3198 GCA_039933435.1 Acidobacteriota bacterium
CGCTGCACTTGAAGCCGAAGCGCCTGGCCAGCAGCCGCGCCAGCTCCGGCAGCGTTTCCTCGGATCGATATTCGTGGTCCCCGGCCAGAAAGACGATGTGCCGGCCGCGGCCGGGGCCTGCCGTCCCCTCGTAGGTGACGAGATGCGGATTACGCCCGGCGCCGGGCTGCGCGGACACCGGCTGGGCCGCGCTCAGGCCCACGGCGCACGCCAGCACGCCCAGGGCGAGCAGGTTCTTCATGCGCGCCTCGTCTACTGCGGACGCCGCGCCGGCTTGTCGTCGAGGTTCGCGGCCAGATCAGCGGGCGTGATCTTATCCTCGACCCCGCGCGCCGGCACCTCGACCTTCGCCATCCACAGCAGCGCGTTCAGCATCAGCTTGCGCTGATTGGGATTGCCCCAGTGCGCGTGGGTATGGCCGCCGGTGAAGCCGAAGCTCCGGCCGCCGTCCGGACGCTCGTAGACCCACATCATCGTCTCGGGCTTGCCGCTGTCGGCGACGATGTGATCGTAAGGTCCCTTGGGAGAGACGTACGGCCCCTTACGGACCTCGTCGCTTGGCGTCGCCACCAGCAGGTTGGTGATCCGGGCCGTGACCGCCGGGTCGGTGGACCACCGCATGTTGAAGTACCACTCGTCCAGCGTCGCGAACGGCTGGACGCCGCGGGTCACCGGGTGCACCGGGAACTTGTCGAAGGGGGGCGTCCACATCGGGTTGACGGAGAAATGGTCCTCATAGAACCCGCCCACCCAGCGATGCATCGCCTCGCCGGGCGCCCCGATCGGCACTTCCACGGCGTAATGCGCGAAGCCCAGCCCGACGCCTTTCGCCGCCAGCCGGTCGAGCACCTTGATGCGATCGCCCTGGATTGCCGGATGCCCCTTGCCGCCATCCGCATAAATCAGGATCGCGTCCGCGGTGTCGAGCGCGGCATCGTCGTCCACCACCTGGCCGTCGACCGTCTTGGTCGGCCAGCCGTTGAAATACACCTGCACCGAGACGCCGGGGACGCCGCTGAGCGCCTTGGCGAAAAGCAGACAGCCGGCCCGGAACTCGTGCATGCCGGGCGGATGGCTCGGCCGCCCGGCAATCAGCACGATGTGCTTGCCGGCCGGGGCAGGGGCCTGCGCCGCCGCCGGCATGCCCGCGCCAAGGACCAGGACGCCGGTCAGAAGACCGGCCGCAAACGGGATTCGGGATGTGGAGGTCATAATCGCGAACATCCTACCAATTTTCGCCCGAAGTCGGGCTGCCAAGCCCGCCGGCGGAGACCTGACCGGAAAAAGACGGGCTATGGCACAATAGCCGCCGCGTTGGGGGTGCTCGTGCGACCAGGCCGGATGCCGGCGTCGCGACCCGACGACAAGAGCGATCAGCCGGCCGTTCACTCGGTCACATCGACAAGAGAGACTCAATGACCAACGCGACAACTTTGCGGGACGAACCCATCGCGCACAACGCCAAGCGGCTTCTGTGGGCAGGCTTCCTGGCCATCCTGGCCGCCGGCATTGGCTTCGGCATCCGCGGCGGCATCCTCGCCAACTGGGCGGCCGAGTTCGGCTTCACCGGCGCCCAGCTCGGCGCCATCGGCGGCGCCGGCCTTACCGGCTTCACCTTCGGCATCATCATCGGCGGCGTCGTCGTCGACAAGATCGGCTACGGCAAGCTGATCGTCGCGGCCTTCCTCTTCCATGTGCTCTCGGCCTTCGTCACCTTCGGCGCCAACGGCGGCCAGGCCCAGGGAACGGCCTACATGTTCCTGTATCTGGGCACGTTCATCTTCGCGCTGGCCAACGGCACGCTCGAGGCGGTCGCCAACCCGCTGGTCTCGACCCTCTTCCCCCACAATCGCACCCACTACCTGAACATCCTCCACGCCAGCTGGCCGGCGGGCCTGGTGCTCGGCGGGCTGGTCGGCTGGATCCTCGGCGACGGCATGCACGTCGGCTGGAAGGTGCAGCTGGGGCTCTTCCTGGTCCCCACCGTGCTCTACGGCTTCGCCTTCTACGGGCAGACCTTCCCCAAGTCGGAAGCCTCGGCCAAGGGGCTCAGCGTCGGCCAGATGCTGCAGCAGGTCGGCCTGCTCGGCGCACTGGTGGCATGCGCTCTGGTCGGCCTCTTCTTCAAGGATCAGCTCGGCGGCATCCTGCTGTTCTTCACCAACAGCTCGTTCTTCGTATCGTCGGCCTGGAGCTGGCTGTCGTGGGCGGTCGCCTTCGCGCTGCTGATCGCGGTGGGCGTCCAGACCAACTTCTCGGTCGGATCGATCCTGCTGTTCGTCCTCTTCCTCACCCACACGCTGGTCGGGGCGGTGGAGCTCGGCACCGACGGCTGGATCCAGAACATCACCGGCAACATCCTGACGCCGGCGCAGGGCAAGATCCTGTTCGTCTTCACCTCGCTGCTGATGTTCTCGCTGCGTTTCTCGGCGAGCTTCATCGAGCGGACGCTCAAAATCTCGCCGATCGGCCTGCTCTTCATCTGCGCGATCCTCGGGGCCATCGGCCTGCGCATGGTCAGCGGCATCGAGACCTTCGCCGGCGCGATGGTCGCCCTCGCGGTCTACGCCCTGGGCAAGACGTTCTTCTGGCCGACGATGCTGGCGGTGGTGGGAGACCGGTTTCCGCGGACCGGCGCCGTCGCGATGTCGATCATGGGGGGCATCGGCATGATGTCGGCCGGCCTCCTCGGCGGCCCGGGGCTCGGCTACGCCAAGGACCGCTTCACCGCCGAGCATCTCTCGGCCACCGCCCCGGCGGTGTATCAGGAGTACAAGGCGCCGGTGCCGAGCAAGTTCCTGTTCCTCGAGGAAGTGACCGGGCTGGACGGCACCAAGCTGTCGGCGGCGCAGACCGCGCCGTCGCGGACGGCGGAGCAGCAGCTGGTGGCGGACGCCAGCATCAAGGGGGACCGCGAGACCCTCAAGGCCGACTCCTTCATCCCGGTGGCGATGGCCGGTGTCTACATCCTGCTGTTCGTCTACTTCAAGTCGATTGGCGGCTACCGGCCGCTGCGAATCGACGAAGCGCCGGGCGCGCCTCCGGCACGGCACTGACGATTCGCGGGATTCCCACCGGCGGAGCGCCGGTGCCTGAAACGAAAAGGGCCACGACGGCAAGTCGTGGCCCTTTTCTGTTCCACTCGCTTCGCGCTTACAGCGCCTTCAGGTAGATCTTCCGGAACTCGATCTTCATCGG